>JALNZH010000188.1 GCA_023229405.1 Bacteroidota bacterium | reverse complement strand
ACATGCCAGTTCCTTGTCCAACAATCAAAGATCAGGAAAATATTGTCGCCAAGCTTGATGATTTGAGAAATAAAACAAAAAAACTCGAAGCAATTTATCTACAAAAACTATCTGATCTTGAAGAACTAAAAAAATCGTTATTGCAAAAAGCGTTTAATGGAGAATTGTGAGTATATGTCATTCTGAGGAAGCGAAGCGACCGAAGAATCCAGAAAGAAACACTGGATGCTTTGTTTCACTCAGCATGACGATCGCAATGTCATTCTGATCCCGACGAAGTCGGGAGAAGAATCCAGAAAGAAAGACTGGATGCTTCGTTTCACTCAGCATGACGAAAGCAATGTCATTCTGATCCCGACGAAGTCGGGAGAAGAATCCAGAAAGAAAGACTGGATGCTTCGTTTCACTCAGCATGACGAAAGCAATGTCATTCTGATTCCGACGAAGTCGGGAGAAGAATCCAGAAAGAAAGACTGGATGCTTCGCTGCGCTCAGCATGACAACATATAGTTATTCTGAACGTAGTGAAGAATCCAGATTACATAAATGAGTGTTCCAAAAACATATTATGTTTACGCACTTGCCAGTAAACGAAATGGAACATTGTATATTGGAATGACCAATAATTTACGCCGGAGAATTTCGGAACATAAAGAAAAAAGTATTCCAGGGTTTACACAAAAATACAACGTGACCATTTTAGTCTATTTTGAAAAATTTGATGATCCGCGTTATGCTATTGAACGTGAAAAAGTTTTAAAAGGGTGGCTAAGAAAAAAGAAAATTGCTTTGATTGAATCTGTAAATCCTGAGTGGAAGGAAATTGAATTGTAAGTATATGGATCCTTCACTGCGTTCAGGATGACAAAGCAATAGTCATTCTGACACTTTACGAGAATCCAGAAAGAAAGACTGGATGCTTCGCGGAGTTTACACTGAACGAAGTGAATGTGCTCAGCATGACGATCGCAATGTCATTCTGATCCCGACGAAGTCGGGAGAAGAATCCAGAAACTGGATCCTTCCACTTCCTCTTCGCTTTGCTCAGAGTCAGTGTCAGGATGACAAAGCAGTAGGACATTGATAAGGTTCCTTTTAGTAGCGGAACCTTGCGAGGGTTTAGAACCTTCGCAAGGTTATTGAGTTTGTGAACATTACTTGACAAGATGTAAACAAAGTGGTATACTTTGTTGTCATTCAAAAAAAGATGATAACAACCATGAAAACCATAGAAATTGGCTCAGAAAAAGAGCAAACAGCGGGTTTTAAGGCATTTATACCTCATCCATTCCCGCCAAAAGAGGGCTTTTCTTTTCCTCCCGAAATCCTAAAAAAGGGAACAGAGGCTACACGGTTACTTGGTAAGCTTGATGGTATTACATTGCTGCTTCCCAACGTCGATTTTTTCTTGAAAATGTATATCAGCAAAGATGCCGCCGCATCGAACCAAATAGAAGGAACAAAGGCGACAATGGTTGATGCCATTGAAGCGGGAGCAAAAATCAGCACTAACATCCCAACTGATGTTGATGATATTTTACATTACATCGATGCGCTGAATTATGGAATGAAGCGAGTGAAGGAAGAAAAATTTCCGTTGTCGTTACGGTTTGTTCGTGAACTTCATAAAGAACTGATGGTGAAAGCCAGAGAAACGCATTTTTCAGACCCGGGAGAATTTCGTAAAAGTCAAAACTGGATTGGCGGCACGCGTCCTGATAATGCGCGATATGTTCCACCGCCCGTTGAAGCGATGCATAAGGCTTTGAATGATCTTGAACTATTTATCCACGCGGATGATGCAATTCCAACGGTGATAAAAGCAGGTTTGCTCCATTCACAATTCGAAACAATACATCCATTCTTAGATGGTAACGGAAGAACTGGTCGTATGCTCATTACATTTTATTTATGGAAAGAAGGATTGTTGGAGAAACCGGTATTGTTCTTGTCATCATATTTTAAGAAACATCAGAACGTCTATTATGAAAAGTTGAGTGGTTATCATAACGGAAAAGTGTTTGAGTGGACAGATTTTTTCCTTGATGGAGTAATTGAAATTGCTAACGAAGCAATCGATACAGTCGGTAAGATTACACTTCTCCGTGAAAAAGATATGACGAAGATACAAACATTTGGAAAACGTGCCGCAGAAAGTGCTATGATGGTGTTGCCAAAGTTGTATGAACAGCCGATTGTGAACGTGGCACTCATTCAAGCAATGACCGGTTTTACACGGCAGGGAGTTCAAATAGTCATTGATCGTTTTGTTGACAAAAAAATTCTCTTCCCCAAAAATGAAGATGTAAAATACGGTCAGTCGTATGTGTACAGAGAGTATCTTAATATTTTTACCGCATAACAAGAGTAATGTCATTCTGATGGCGCTGAAAGCGTCAGAAGAATTCAGAAACTGGGTTGAATAAAAGACACGGGATGTTTCACTTCGTCCTTTGAGGACTTCGTTCAACATAACAAAGACAATGTCATTCTGAAGGAATGTAGTGACGGAAGAATCCAGATTACATAAATGAGTGTTCCAAAAACATATTGTGTCTATATACTTGCCAGTAAATGAAATGGAACTTTGTATAGTGGAATAACCAATAATTTGCGACGACGGATTTCAGTACATAAAGAAAAAAGTATTCCAGGGTTTACACAAAAATACAACGTGACCATTTTAGTCTATTGTTAAAAATTTGATACCTCGCGTTATGCTATTGAACGTGAAAAAGTTTTAAAAGGGTGGTTAAGAAAAAAGAAAATTGCTTTGATTGAATCTGTAAATCCTGAGTGAAGGAAATTGAATTGTAAGTACATGGATCCTTCACTGCGTTCAGGATGACAAGAGCAATGTCATTCTGGGGAAGCGAAGCGACCGAAGAATCCAGAAACTGGATACTTCGTTTCACTCAGAATCAAATGGATGCTTCGCTGTGCTCAGCATGACAATAAAAACCAAACGTATGAACGAATCCGAAACCAGAGCCGAACTCATCGAACCCAAACTGAAAGCCAGCGGATGGGGAGTTGTTGAAGGATCGAAAGTTCTTCGCGAATACAATATCACTGCAGGGAAGATACACACCGGCGGTACTCGTGCGAAACCGCTCATAGCAGATTATGTATTGGTCTATAATAATCGCAAGCTTGCTGTTATCGAAGCAAAAAGTGATGAATTAGAAGTTGGTGAAGGAGTAGCTCAGGCAAAGAATTATGCAGAAAAAATGCACATCAATTTCACTTACGCCACAAACGGAAAAGAGATCTATGAAATTGTAATGAATCCCAATAAGGAAGGATTAGTTGCATCCTTCCCAACGCCGGATCGGTTATGGAAACGAACATTTGAACAGGAGAATGAATGGTTAGAGAAGTTCAATAACGTTCCGTTTGAAGATGTTGGCAAAACAAAAAGTGCGCGCTTCTACCAGGAAATTGCAATCAATAATACCATGGCTGCAATTGCTGAACAGAAACAACGAATTCTTTTAACGCTTGCAACCGGAACAGGAAAGACATTCATAGCATTTCAAATTGCGTGGAAATTATTTCATACCCGCTGGAATCTGAATCGCGACGGCGGACGAAGGCCGCGAATTCTCTTTCTTGCCGATAGAAATATTTTAGCAGATCAAGCCTACAACGCTTTCTCAGCATTTCCCGAAGACGCACTCGTTCGGATTACGCCAAATGAAATAAGAAATAATGGACGAGTTCCGATGAACGGAAGTATTTTCTTTACCATTTTTCAAACATTTATGTCTGGCAGCCATGACCAAGGCCATCCCGCACCAAATTTCGGTGAATATCCCAAAGATTATTTTGATTTCATCATCATTGATGAATGTCATCGTGGCGGCGCGAACGATGAAAGCAACTGGCGGGATATCATGGATTATTTTTCTCCTGCTGTGCAACTTGGCTTAACTGCAACACCAAAGCGCGACCATAATATTGATACGTATAAATATTTTGGCGATCCGGTGTATATCTATTCTCTGAAAGAAGGAATCAATGATGGGTTTCTAACGCCATTCAAAGTGAAACGGATCAACACAACACTTGACGATTACATCTATACTGCCGATGATCAAGTAGTTGAAGGGGAAGTAGAAGAAGGAAAGATTTATACTGAACCCGATTTTAACAAGATTATTGAGATCAAGGAACGTGAAGCAAAGCGTGTTGATGTGTATCTTTCTGAAGTAAATCAAAAAGAAAAATCAATCATCTTTTGTGCAACACAAGATCATGCTTTGGCAGTAAGAGATTTAATCAATCAAAAGAAACAAGGCGCCGATCCCAGTTACTGCCAGCGCGTAACAGCAAATGATGGCGCACTTGGTGAACAGTATCTTAGGGAGTTTCAGGATAACGAAAAGACAATCCCTACCGTTCTTACAACATCGCAGAAGCTTTCGACTGGTGTTGATGCACGAAATATCCGCAATATTGTTTTGATGCGTCCAATCGATTCAATGATTGAGTTCAAACAAATTATCGGACGCGGAACGCGATTGTTTGATGGTAAAGACTTCTTCACCATTTATGATTTTGTTAATGCCTATCATCACTTTGCAGATCCTGAATGGGATGGCGAACCGATTGAACCGGAACCGAAAGCAGAAGCTACAACGAGAACACCAACAGATCCACGCGAAGCAAGGGAACCTGAACCACCGGAATATGGTTCACGGAAAGTAAAAATTCGTCTTGCCGACGGAAAAGCGCGAGAAATACAGCACATGGTTGCCACATCGTTTTGGAGTCTCGATGGGATACCAATATCAGCAGAGCAATTTTTGAAAAACCTATTTGGCGAGTTGCCAAAGTTCTTTCAGGGTGAAGAAGAACTCCGAACACTCTGGTCAGATCCCTCAACAAGAAAAGCTCTTCTTGAAAAGTTGGCAGACGCTGGGTACGACAGAGAAAAACTTATTACACTTCAGTCCCTTATCAACGCTGAAAAGAGTGATCTGTTTGATGTACTGGAATATGTTTCATTTGCAATAGAGCCAATGACGCGGGAACATCGTGTCACTCTCGCGCAAGCATCGATCTATAATGGTTTAGATGCAAATCAAAGGGAATTTCTTTCGTTTGTATTATCAAAATATATTGAAACAGGTGTGGAAGAGCTGGATCAGGAGAAGCTACCGAGTCTGTTGCAATTAAAATATCACGCACTGCGCGATGCTGCGGATCGATTAGGTGGAGTTGTAAAGATCAAAGAAACATTTATCACGTTTCAAAAAAGCCTGTACGCGAACTATGCAGGAGTATAGGGAAGAAGAAAATTCTATAGCTTAGAGTAAGTATTAGAAAAATCTGAGAAACCTTACATCAAAGTCATTTCGAGGAGCGCGTGCCTGCCGGTAGACGTAGGATGAGCGTAGTTGATTTGTAATCTGGTTTATTAGAAATGTTATATGGAATCATAGCTGTCCAAAAATAAAGGCGCGTTGAGTAGAACATCAGTCAAAACATGTCAAATAAAACAGAATTTTGCAAAATATATGAAGTAAGCCCTATGAGTTAACATTGCAACCGTACTGATGTGGGTGGGAGCGAAATTTTGGAGGAATGAGCGAGATTTTTCTCCCCCCTGCCAAGGGGGAGATACTGAGGGGGGTCACGAAATCACGGCGGGACGTTTGATGACACGATTCGCTCCATCAACGGGCAAGAGCGAACGGGATTCATCGCGCGCGTTACATTTCGCAAGAGGTTCTTGTGCTTCTTTTCTTGTGCCGACCAAATCTTTATACCATGTCGGCATTCCTTCGGAACCCCGTCAAGAAAAGAAGGAATAAGTTTTTCTCTTTTATGATTTATTTTGGACAAGTATGAAGGGAAATATATGAATACGAAATCAAACGATGGTATCGTAGCGAGAAACCTCCACACTGGGGTTTTAGCAATATTTTCTATGATAGGTGCCTCTATTGTTCTATTTGTTGTGGATGATGTAGTACATGGATTTGACGCAACCGGGATCATAGTCTACGTTTTGTATGAACTACTGGCAGCAACAGCTTGCTTTTTCATTATTAGAAAAAATCCAAGGAGCATCTGGTATGTTTCCATCATTACCAATGCACTACTGAAAGTTGCTTCTTTTGTGGAGCCAAATTTTTGGATAAATCCACCGGAGGCTTCCGGTATCCCAGTGTGGATTCCCGTTTCCAGTGGGTGGATTTAATGTTTAGTTGTTTCAATTATTGCAGCAGTGAAAGGAAAACAAATTCCCCGTACCATCTAGTGCTTCAAAGAATCCAAATGGTTCAAACACTCCATAGGTCCGCATAAAAATGAATGTCTATGGTGAATCAAGGCATGCACTGTTGCTATTCGAGTTCATGTATGAGCAAGAAGAAGATGAGAGACAAGGAGAAACAACTGTTGAAAAGTGTAGAAAAAATTTATAGATTGTTTTCGACAAATAATTGGGATTTTAACGCTTTGACAGAGTACAACCGTTTAAATTTGATTGTATCGTTTTGTATCAGAATCAATTAACGATTGAACAATTTTACTGTTACGCACTGTGATGAAGGTTTCCTAGCCCACTGCCGTATGGGAACTGGGGAGCCCTACCCGCGGAGTAAGAAAAGACTGGGAGTCACGATGACTCCCGGTGTAGTTTATGCACCTTCCGTTTATTCTGAAGAGCTTCACTTCAATATGATGTTGATTCACCAATATTATTTTCACTCACTATCCGAAGAGTAACGAGATGTTGGAGAAGAAAAAGCTACATTTTGCCAAAGTATCCGTTGTCATTCCTGTCTACAATGAAGTAGACACGCTTCCGGAAATCATCCGGCGAGTTGCCGGAGCAAATGTTTTCGGACTTGACAAAGAAATTGTTGTTGTTGACGATTGTTCCTCCGATGGAACGACGGAAGTGCTTCGTCAAAGCAACGAACCCCTCGTAAAAAAGTTTTATCATTCCAAAAATCAAGGAAAAGGCGCCGCCCTGCGCACCGGATTTGCTCAAGCGACGGGAGATATCGTATTAATTCAAGATGCGGATCTTGAATACGATCCTGCGGAATATGAACTTCTCCTTCAACCAATCCTTTCTGGAAATGCCGATGTTGTTTATGGATCGCGATTCCTTACCGGAAGAGCACACCGGGTCTTATTTTTCTGGCATTCACTCGGCAATCGGGCGTTGACACTGATGTCGAATGTTTTTTCAGATCTAAATCTTACAGATATGGAGACATGCTTTAAGGTCTTTTCTCGACATGTGATCAGCCAAATTACCATTGAAGAATCCAGGTTCGGCTTTGAACCGGAAATTACCGCCAAAATATCTAAAATTTCGGGCATACGAATTTATGAAGTCGGTATTTCGTATAACGGCAGAGGATATGAAGAAGGGAAAAAAATTAACTGGAAAGACGGAGTGAGCGCTATTTTTTGTATC
>JALNZH010000187.1 GCA_023229405.1 Bacteroidota bacterium | reverse complement strand
GGACGCATGGCGCGCAATCCGCGGACAGGAGAACAGGTGCCGGTGCAAGATCATTATGTTCCGATCTTCAAAGTATCGAAAGAATTAAAATCGGTTGTGAATGAAAATCTGATGAAGACGTTGGGGTAATCTCTGTCCATGAATGAAACTCATACTGTTGTCTGTTCCTCGTGCGGCGTGGTGAATGCTTCCGACCGGAGCGTCTGCTCGGGATGCGGAAGTCCTCTTGTAACGGTGGATCACTTACCGTCCTCTCAAACACCTTCGGTGAAACAATCGAAATCCCGTGCCGGCCAGCTTCCGCAGTGGATAAAAGCATTGCTCGTGGTGTTCGGCCTCTTCGTAGTGGTGGTTATTGTTATGGAAGTGCAGCAGATGCCATCCGGCGCCGTTCAGCGCAATCAACCGGCGGCAGCATCGGAAGAGCATAACCATAGCGATCCAACAATTATTTCACAGATTTCGGCGATGGAGACGCAGGTCACAGCGGATCCGAAGAACGCCGGACTGACATTGCAATTTGCCAATCTGTTGCACGATGCAAAATTTTATCCGCGTGCAGTGGAAATGTATAAAAAATATTTAGTGCTCGTTCCGGATAACTACGATGCTTGCGTGGATCTCGGCATCTGTTATTATGAGACGGGGGATCTTGCGCAGGCGGTGAAGGAGATCGAATCGGTCGTCCGGAAGCAGCCGAAACACCAGATGGCGATGTTCAATCTTGGCGTGATCCAGTTAAGCGCTCAAAATTTGGCCGAATCGAATAGATGGCTGAAACGATGCATAGAAATTGATCCACAATCCACAGCTGGGCTGCGTGCCCAACAGATCCTTCAACAACATCAATAACGAAAGGAGGTTGGTATGCCGAGCGGTAAAAAACGCAAACGTCATAAAATGGCAACCCACAAACGCAAAAAACGTCTTCGTAAAATGCGTCATAAGAAACGTCAGCGGTAGTCACCGGGGTCTCGAATGCGTATGTTCCGCTGTACGGAACCACTGCCGTTCATGGTCCTCTCCACCGGGGCAGGATACTGAACAGCGGAACCGTACAGCGGCATAGCCTTCGCGGAACAGGCCGAACACACTGCAGTATACACTCACACCTCGCAGTGATCCGTCACTTCTGAGGTGTTGCTTTTTCTTCAAAAATTTTTCACTTTAATTCAATCACACAACGCACCAACACATACAGACATACTGGGGTAGTTATGGCAAACAATGAAGATGATTCAAAGACCGGATTCCTTGTGGGATTCCTCGCCGGAGCTGTGGTGGGAGGAATTGTCGCACTATTGTATGCGCCGAAACCTGGCAAAGAACTGCGCGCAGACATTAAAAACAAAGCGGGCGAAGCGATGGACAATGCCGAGGAATATGTAAGCGCCGCAAAGAATAAAGCGGTGGACATCATCAACGAAGGGAAGAAAAAATCCGAAGTGTTGATTACCGAAGCGAAAAAACGTGCTGAATCGCTGCTGGGCGACGCGGAGAAGATTCTGACCGATGCGCGAAGCAAAGGCCAGTCCTCCGAAAAAAAATAATTCATCATCGAAGGAACATTCCGTGGAAAATTTTTTAACGATCGTGCAGATCATCGTGCTGCTGCTGCTCGCCGGCGTGGCGATCTATGCGATTATTGTGCTGGCAAGTCTGCGCGACCTGCTCGGGACTATCGACCATAACCTGAAACAGGTGGCGTCGAGAACAATTCCCACGCTGGAAAATCTCGAAGCGATCACGAGCAAGATTCGCGTGATCGTGGAGAATTTTGACGAACAGATTGCCGTTCTTAAGAGTTCAGTGGAAACATTGAAAGGTGTAGCAGAAAACGTTGCTGCATTTGAACGCCGCGTACAGGATGCGATCGAATCGCCGATCATGGAAGTGATGAACACCATCGGTGGTGTGATACGAGGATTCACTTCGTTCTTTAACCGCGCTGTCGGAGGAAGATCTTCCCGACGCGATGAAGACTGATCGCGTTTCATTCTTTTCGATCACGAACCGTACTACCATCCTGCATATCATCGTCTGCCTGCGATGACTCCTCTTCATTTCTCGCAGTCGAGTAAAGGAGAATACTGTGGGTCAAAATAGCAATCACCGGGAATATCCCTCGCTCCAGATACGGACCATCGCCCTTATTGGACACGGCGGCTCCGGGAAAACGACATTTTCCGAAGCCGCGCTCTTCGCCTCAGGAATCACCAATCGTCAGGGAAGGATCGAGGACGGCAACACCATCAGCGATTACCACCCTGACGAAATCGAACGTAAGATCTCCATCAATGCCTCCCTTCTCACTACCGATGTCAATTCCTTTAAGATCAACATTCTCGACACGCCCGGCTATACCGATTTCACCGGCGAAGTGAAGGCGGCGCTCCGCGTGTGCGACACGGCAGTCACCTTCGTTCGTGCATTCGAAGGGGTGGAAGTCGGAACGGAACTTGTCTGGAAGTATGTGAAGGAATATCATCTGCCCTCCCTCTTCGTAATCAACAAGATTGACGGGGACAATGCCGATTTTGACCGCGTGTTCTCTTCGGTGAAAGAACGATGCAGCAGCGACGCAACCATCGTCACCTTTCCGGTAAAAACCGGTCCTGCGGTAAACGCATTGATTGATGTTGTGAAGATGAAACTGCTCCGGTTTACACAGAACGGAAACGGAAAATATTCTGAAGAAGAGATACCGGCGGACCTGAAAGAACGCGCCACGCAGCTGCACGAAGAGCTAATTGAAAAGATTGCGGAGTCGGATGAAGCGATGATGGACAAATTTTTCACCAACGGAACGCTGAGCGATGAAGAGATCAGAAAAGGACTCCATCTGGCGCTTGTGGAACGGAAAATTTATCCGACCTTCGCTGTATCTTCCACCATGAATATCGGCGCGCTGAATCTGCTGGAGTTCATCTCCAGTTATTGCCCCACTCCCGCCGAAATTCAAACGGTGAAGGCGACCGATATTAACACCAACAAAGAGATTGACGTAAAGATTGATGATACAAGTCCGGCAACGTTGTTTGTCTATAAAACGGTTTCGGAATCCCATGTGGGCGAACTCTCGTTCTTTAAAGTGTACTCCGGCGCCATTATGCCCGGTATGGATATGGTGAACGAATCGAATGGAAAACCGGAACGGCTGGGACAGGTGTTTGTGATGAACGGACGCGAGAGGCAGGAAGTGACGAAACTGCACGCCGGCGATCTCGGTGCAGTAGTGAAGTTGAAGGATACGCACACCAACAATACGCTCAGCCTAAAAACATTTCCTGTTATTTATAATCCCATTGTCTTCCCGGATCCGGTGATCACCGAAGCGATTATACCGAAGACCAAAGGGGAAGAGGATAAAGTGGGGAGCGGACTGCATACGCTGCATGAAGAAGATCCGACATTCGTTTATAAAGTCGATCCGGAGATCCACCAGACAGTTGTTTCCGGTCAGGGAGAACTGCATTTGGCCATTATTATCCGCCGATTGAAGGAAAAATTCGGTGTTGAAGTGGACCTGATCGAACCGCGCGTTCCGTTCAAAGAAACGATTAAAGGTGTCGCACCGGATGTAGAGTTCAAACACAAGAAACAATCAGGCGGCCGCGGTCAGTATGGACATGTGCATATTAAGATCGAACCGAAACGCCGGGGCGAAGGATTCGAATTTGAGGATGCGGTTGTGGGAGGAGTTGTTCCCGGCAAATTCATTCCAGCAGTTGAACGCGGAGTGACCGATACGCTGGAACGAGGAATTATTGCAGGTTATCGGGTAATCGACGTAAAAGTGACGCTGTTTGATGGTTCCTATCATGATGTCGATTCCGATGATATGTCGTTCAGAATCGCCGGATCGCAGGCATTCCGGAAAGGATTCAAAGAGGCAAAGCCTGTTCTGCTGGAACCGATTTACGAAGTGGAAGTGACGGTGCCGGACGATCACATGGGAGATGTGATGGGAGATCTCTCCAGCCGCCGCGGCAAGATTATCGGCATGGATACGGATGGGAATCATCAGATCATCCGGTCATCCGTACCGTTGAAGGAGCTCTATCATTATTCCACCACGCTTCGTTCCATGACGCAGGGGCGTGGTATGCACCGCCAAAAATTTTCGCATTACGATGAAGTTCCGCGCGAAGTGGCGGAGAAGATTATTCAGGAATATGAAAAGAGCAAGCATGGGGAAGAGTAACACACTACATGAACAATAAGACAATCTTTTCGAATGTTGTCGCCTTAGCCTTTGGAGAGTTTTCTTCAAAGGCTTTTGGTTTTATGGAAGAGTACCCGGAGTGAATTCAATTCTACAAAAAATAGTTGACAGCAGACGTTCGGATTCACCTTCGCACAGGTTCAGGAAAAAACGCTTCAAGATATTTCTGGACATGCTGAATTCTTTCGGCGGCCGACCCGTAACGATTTTAGACGTGGGCGGTACGGAATCGTATTGGGAAATGCAGGGATTTATCGGCACCGGTCACTCTATAGTATTGCTGAACACGATGGAATTAACCATCCGTTATCCCGGCTTTACAGCCGTTGTCGGCGATGCCCGGGACTTGTCGCAGTTTAAGGACAAAGCGTTTGATATCGTTTTTTCCAATTCAGTAATTGAACATGTGGGTTCGTACACCGATCAACAGTTAATGGCACAAGAACTCAGGCGGGTGGGAAAACGGATCTACGTGCAAACGCCGAATTTCTATTTTTTTATTGAGCCGCACTTCTTATTTCCCTTCTTTCACTGGCTGCCGGTAGTCGCCAGGGTGTTTCTGGTCCGGAATTTTTCACTAGGCTGGTTTGAAAAAATGAGCACACGATCGGAAGCTCTGCGTGCTGTAACGGAAATCCGGCTGTTGACCAAGTCCGAACTTCGCCGGCTCTTTCCGAATACGCGAATCGTGAAAGAAAAGGTGTTTGGACTGACAAAATCGTACATTGTTTTGGACGATGCAGCGCCGGCAGATGCTGCAGTCACTTATTAAAGCAGGAACAAACATTGCTGCAAAAGATTCTTCATCACGGTAAATACGCACTGCTGGTTTCATTGACCGAAAAAGGGGTCTTCTTCCTGTTATTTGTCTATCTGGCACGCATATCGCCGACGGATCAGTACGGAACGATTGTTGCCACATTTGCCCTTGCCGGAATTCTGAATTCGTTGTTGGAGTTCGGCTTCGGCGCGTACATCCAGCGTGAAGTCTCTGCGCGCTCCGCATCGGTGGAACGGGAATTGAATACTATTCTGGCAATGAAAGGTGCGGGAGGTATCGTGTATGTGGCACTCCTTTTTGCGTATTTCTCCCTCTTCAATCAATCCGTGACATTCGACAGCCTGATGATTATCGCAACATTGTATCTCTCCGGATTCGCGGCGCTGTTTAATAAAGTGCTCTACGGCAACGGAGAATTCCGGCGCTCCTTTGCATCGCTCTTCTCCAGCCGGTTGTTGATTCCGCTCGGTTTGGGGATGCTGTTGCTTGTCCCTTCGTTGGCATCAATGGCGTTGATGCTACCGCTCATCAGTATTCTCATGCAGACAGTTGTACTTTCTCGATATTTACGCACGGATGGTGTTGTATTAACAGGATTGTTCGACAAGAATACCGCAGTAACGGTTCTCCGTTCTTCTCTGCCGATGGGAATTGGCGTGGCATTTGTTTGGATTTACGATAAAGTGGATGTTCTGTTGATACAACATCTCATCAGCGTGAATTCCGTGGCATTGTATTCCGTTGCATATTCTCTTTACAAGATGCCGCAGATGGCTGCCAGCATGGTATTAACGCCGTTATACACGGAGCTATCAAAACAGTTTACGGAAAGCAGAACAATCTCACTGAAGCCGCTACGCGGAACCATTCTTTTTTTGATTGGTTCAAGCATGGGCGCTGTGGTGATCTTTCTTGTTATTCCCGGTGAACTGGTGACACTGATTTACGGCGAACAGTACCGGGAATCTGCGCAAGCATTAATGATGCTCTCCTTTGCACTTCCCGCATTGTTTCTGAATAATTTTACCGGAGTGATGCTGAATTCCATCCGCCAGGAACGTAAAGCAATGACCTCCGCCTTTTGGGCGTTGATCATTAATGTATCTCTTAATGTGATGTTATTGCCCATTATCGGATTGGCCGCCGCCATTCTTGCGACCATTTGTACGGAATATAGTAACTGGATCATCCAATGTGTGTATCTTTATCGATCACGGTGCATCACGTGGAATCAAACTCATTGAACAGCATGCATCTTGTCAGTCATAATCACTAAAACATAAAAGAATGTTCCCAAAGCAAGTTACACGTAAGGAATATGTATGGATAATAATTCTGTCCTGTGTAATGACAGCCATTATTTCATTCAGGACCGAGCTTCTTACAGAAGGCAATCCAGATTTTACCTATCCATGGGACCATCCCAAATATATTTTTATGGCTGAGCACCCTTTCCAATTCCATCTGGCGCCTTTTTCATGGAGAATTATAAATCCACTCATTGCGTCGATACTTCCTTTCTCACTACAATTCAACTTTTTCATTATTTCATTCTGTTCCGTAGCAGTCACTGGTTTGCTCATCTACCTTCTTTTGAAAAGTACCGGTTCGGACATTATCGTTTCGTCGATAGGAGTGTTGATTTTTTATTCTACCGTCTGGGCTACGAAATGGCCTCTTTATGATTTTTGGTTGACTGATGGAATGGTAATGATGTTCATGACTGCGATGATTGTGCAGATTATTAAGAATAAAGAAACTGGTTTCCTTATTCTTTTGTCAATTGGAGTTTTGCTTAAAGAGAGTGCATTATTGGCGCTACCATTGCATTATACATTACACGCAAGAAGAATATTTGACAGTAGAGCTCTTCGACGTACTTTTCTGTTATCGATCCCGGCGATTGCAATCTTGGCGACAGTTCGTATTTCCATCCCCGCTCAAAATAATGACCCATTGTATGTCGCTTCTTTGGGAAAATCATTAAGAATAGAATATCCTGATCATAGCGTTCCCGGGAAAGCAATAATAAGAGACGAAATTACTATGCTGCCGTCAGGTGTTCATTACAGTTATATCGCAATGGCAAAAAAGATCGGCTGGAATAGGTTGGTTCATCTGAAACTGGTTGATGTACAAATAATGACAGTGAGAACGTTTGGCGTGGCGACTTTAGTTTTAGCATTATTCGGTTGTATTGCAAAAAAAGAACTTATTTTGCGATACATGCCATTTATACTATTAGTGTATTTCCAGTTAGCATTTTCTGTCAATACGGAGCGGGTGTTGATCATTGCATTACCAGCAATCATCATTCTAGCTGCGACCGGGATAAAATTTTTACTTGAACGGAAATACATTGATTACAGAATTGTTCTCTTAATCTTTTCACTCATTATTCTATTGAATCTGAAAAACACTTCACCGACACCGTATATGTATGGTATGGAATGGTTTATTGTGTGTAGTACCATAATAGCAGTCGTT
>JALNZH010000186.1 GCA_023229405.1 Bacteroidota bacterium | reverse complement strand
CTGTTTTGAAAGATGTTGCCAGAGTGCTTGGCATTCCGTTGCAAACGGTCGAGATGATTACGAAGCAAATTCCGACCATCCTCGGTAAGGTAATGCCGATTCAAGAGGCATTAGATACGCTGCCGGATTTGAAACCGTTTAAAGAAAATGCCGATCCGAAAATCCAGCAGATGTTCGAAGTGGCGAAGGTGCTTGAAGGGATGAACCGGAACGCAGGTATGCATGCTGCCGGAGTAGTGATTTCGCCTGAACCGTTAAGCAATCTTGTTCCCATGTACAAAACTCCATCAACGGAATTGATGACGCAGTTTACCATGAAGGATCTTGAGGATGCCGGACTGCTCAAGATGGACTTCCTTGGATTGCGGACGTTGTCGGTAATTGAAAATGCGTTGGATCAGATTAAAAAGAATCACGGAGTCTCAATTAATATCGATACGATTCCGGAGAATGATCAAAAGACGTTTGAACTATTCGGAAAAGGGCAGACTGTTGCCGTGTTCCAGTTTGAAAGTTCTGGTATGCAGGACTGGCTCCGGAAACTGAAACCGAATTCCATCAGCGATCTTACCGCCATGAATGCATTGTATCGGCCGGGTCCGATGGAGAATATCGGCGACTTCATCAAACGTAAACACGGTCTGGCAAAGATCGAATATCTGCATCCGAAGTTGGAAGAGTCCCTGAAAGAAACCTACGGCGTTATTGTGTATCAGGAGCAGGTGATGCGAATAGCATCCGAAGTCGGCGGATTCACACTCGCTAAAGCGGATTTGATGCGCCGCGCGATGGGGAAAAAAGATAAGAAGATCATGGAAGATCTGAAGGCAGAGTTCATCGACGGTGCACAAAAAGCAAACAAGCTGTCGGCGAAACTTGCCGGTGAAATATTCGACTTGATAGAAAAGTTCGCCAGTTATGGATTTAACAAATCGCACTCTGTCGCGTATTCCGTTGTAGCGTATCAAACGGCGTATCTAAAAGCGCATTATCCTGCCGAATATATGGCGGCGACGCTTACCTCCGAAATAAGCAACACGGATAAGATAGTACTCTTTATTGATGACTGCCGGAAGCAGGGAATCCAGGTGCTTCCTCCGGATGTAAATGAGAGCGAACGTGATTTTACAGTGACGAAAGAGGGAATTCGGTTCGGCTTGGCAGCAATCAAAAATGTTGGTGCGAATGCGGTGGATGCAATCGTCAAAGCACGATTGGAAAAAGGGAAGTTTGTTTCCTTATATGATTTCTGCATGAAGGTCGATCTTCATATTTGCACGAAAAAAACGATTGAAGGGCTTGTGCTTGCCGGTGCATTCGACGGACTGAATAAGAATCGTGCACAAATGTACAAATCGGTGGAACAGATGGTGCAATCCGCCGCCGGTGCGCAGGTACAGCAAGAACGCGGGCAGGACAGTCTGTTCGGCGGTGATTCCCAGGCCGCAGTAAAGGTGAACCTTGAACCGCAGCTACCCAATATTCCCATGTGGAAAGATCAGGAAAAACTCGCCAAAGAAAAAGAGGTGCTTGGATTTTACGTCTCAGGACATCCTTTGCTGAAATATGAGAAAGAGATTAATGCGTTCGCCACTGTTCATCTCGGCGATGTTGAAGGGATGAAAAATGGGACGGTAAAGGCCGGTGGAATTATTTCCAGCATCAAGAAAAAGATCGACAAAAAAGGTAATACAATGGCATTCATCACCATTGAAGATTTTACCGGAAAAGCGGAATGTGTTATCTTCTCCAGTGTCTATAAAAAAAATGTGGAATTGTTGGAAGAGGAAAATATGATTCTCGTTGAAGGCAAAGGAGAAGTGAGCGGCGATATTATCAAGATTCTCGTCGATGAAATTTTGCCGATGGACGCCGTGCGGGAAAAATATGCTAAGAAGATTTTTTTCTTGCTCAACGCCGATGAAATTAATGATAGTACGCTCGGGATGCTCCGGGAATTGATGGAAAAGAATAAAGGGAACTGCAACTGCTATTTTAATGTTGTAGGGAAGGAATTCGAAAAGCAGCATATTTTTGTTTCACGAAAATACAGCATTAATCCAACAACAGAATTCATTGAAGGCGTGCAAGAGATTCTTGGCAAACACGCCATTAAACTTTCATAAAAGGAGAATACATGAAACCTGTCGAAGTAACCGATGGAAATTTTAAAAACGAAGTGTTAGATTCGCAAACGCCGGTGCTCGTCGATTTTTGGGCGACGTGGTGCGGACCGTGCAAAATGATCGCGCCCATTATTGAAGAGTTGGCGACAGAGTACAACGGGAAAATGAAATTCGGTAAACTGGATGTTGATTCCAACCCGCAAGTTGCAATGCAATTTGGTATTCGCAGCATTCCCACATTGCTTGTCTTCAAAGGAGGTAAAGTGGTGGACCAAATAGTGGGTGCAATGCCGAAAAAGAACTTACTTGATAAAATCAGCCCGTACATGAACTAATTCCAACAGGCATCCTCGTTTGGTGATTCAAAAAATCCCGTGAAAACGGGATTTTTTTGTGCTTATTCGGCGATTTCTCGCGACGAAACACTATGGAATAGTTTCGAAAATGTGTATTTTTGTACATGACTGAAAAAATGAATTCTCCAATGGCAAAAAAGCAAACTCCCATTTCTCAGGAGAAATTACTTTTTTCGCAATTGTCCGGATCGAAAAAAGCGGTCAAAAAAACTCATCAGGTTACGGCTGCGCCGTTACGAAAGAAAAAAGTGTATCGCTATAGTGTGCGAAAAGGAGCGAAAACGATTGAAGGATATCAGAATGCATACACGATTGATGAAGTAAAACGAAATCTTGTCCGGCTCGGTTTCGAAATAAAATATGTTCGACGCCATTATGAATTTCAACTTCAAGCTTCCACCAGTGAGATTGTTAGTTTTGTTGTAACCAGTGCGCGTCTCTTAGAACAGAAGTTGCCGTACAGCGAAGTGCTTCAGATCATGGCAAATAATGCCAAGGATAAAAATCTCAAAGGGGCGCTGCGCAATATTATTTTGGATCTGAAAAACGGTGTTGACTCCCGGGAAGCGTTTGCAAAACAGGGGAAAGTGTTTGGTCATCATGTGGCATTGATGTTGGGAATCGCATCCAAGAGCGGTGAAATGACCTCCATCTTCAAAAGTGTGGCAGTGCTGGTAGAACGTCAGGCAGAGTTTAAAAAAGGATTGGTCAGCTCGCTTGTAATGCCCGCGATCACATCATTGACAGTATTGGGGGCGATTATATTTTATGCAGTGTACCTCGTTCCGCGTATGATGGAGATGCTCGGACCGATGATGATTACGACGCCGCCGTTGACCAAAATGACATTGTCAATGAGTGCGTTCTTGAAAGAGAACTATGTTTGGATGACTGTGGCCAGTATTGTTGTGATGATAGCATTTTACGGCTATTTACTGACTGAGACTGGCAAACTGATGCGTGACCGTGTGATTATACGAATTCCGTATGTCGGGAAAATTTTGAGGAACACCAGTACAGAAATATTTTGTCGTGTGTTGAGTATTATGTATACTTCGTCCAGCGAAAATATTGAAGCTATTCAAATGGCGGCCGAAGCGAGCGGAAACTCCTATTTGTCGCATCGAATCCGTACGGTAACAATCCCGAGTATGTTGAAATACGGCACGGAATTGAGCAAGGCGTTATCGGCAGCCGACTTTTTCCCGGATATCTTTATCTCCAGATTCAGTACTGCAACTGAAACCGGTGCCATAAAGGATACCGCATTACAGGTGGCGGATTATTATCAATTAGAAAATCAATTCTCCATGAAGAACCTGATGAGTTTTATTGAGATTGCAATTACCATGGTGATCATGGCCGCATTGGTATTTTTGACGATCTTGTCGACGGAAACTGCGTCATTGAATGTCAACCCAACAATGTAAACTGAAATAAGATTCGGGAATTCGAACTATGTCCGTACAACAAGGAACGGTATTGAAGAAATCGCTGACAGCGGTCCTATTGGAAAAGGGGATCATCGATGAAGCGACGCTGCGGAAAGCGGAGGAAGTGCTAAGCAAAGATGGCACGAAGTCCAGAAATCAATTGCTGCACATTCTTACGGACCAGTTCAAGATAAATCGCGATGCTCTCTTTGCCGAAGCGGCACAATTTTATACCTTTCGTACTTTGGATATTGCCAAAGATTCTGCCGACGACGGAGTGCTTGGATTCATACGGAAAGAATTGCAAACTCTGCCGCTCTACCTACGCGAACAGGCTGTTGAAAACAAGGTCCTTCCATATAAGATTGATAAGGAGAAGGAAGGGAGACTGCTTATTATTACTCCCGATCCGACCAATGCCGGCATCTATAATATTGCCCGCTCGTTTGAAAATAAAAAATTTGAAATCTGTTATGTGCCGTTGTCTCAATGGCAGGATATCTGGAACCGGGTAAGTATCGACCGTGCGATCTATAAAGATCATGAAACAGAACTGCGTGACGAAGGCTTCGTTCAGGACGAAGATGAGGATGGGGAAAAATTTGAACAGGAAATTGACGAGGAAATTAGTCGCAGCGGACTTGTGTCGCTGATCGAAAGCATTTTTGTTGATGCAGTCCGCGTCGGCGCAAGTGATATTCACGTTGTGCCGAAAGGTGAAAAAATCACGGAGTTCTTTTTCCGGGTGGATGGGCGATTATCGCGATGGTATACGCACACGGAAACACGTGCTGAGGCGGTTTCTGCCGTTGTGAAAGACCGTGCGAAAAATCTCGACCGGTTTGAACGGAATCTGGCACAGGACGGTTTTGCTCAGTTGATTATCGACAAAAAGACGATCCGTTTCCGTCTTTCTGTTATTCCATTGGTCGGTAACGAATTAAAAAATAAGTTTGAATCGATCGTTATCCGTGTGCTTCGTGAACCGACGACAGGAAAACGGATTGAAGATCTCGGTTTTGACCCCTATAGCGAAGGTGTAATGAAACGGGCTATCAAAAAACCGCACGGTATTGTGATTGTTACAGGCCCTACTGGAAGCGGTAAAAGTACGACCCTCGTTGCTGCACTTCGCACAATTATGGATCCTTCGCTGAATATCATTACCGTAGAAGATCCGGTTGAATATTTTATCGAAGGGGCACGGCAGGTAAAGTTGAATCCAAAACTGGATTTTGAAGGGGCATTGAGGGCAATTCTGCGGCACGATCCGGATATCGTGATGGTGGGCGAAATGCGCGATAAAACTACCGCTGAGATTGCCATTAAACTTGCGAATACAGGTCACTTAACCCTTTCTACCTTGCATACAAACGATGCGCCAAGCGCTCTCTCACGTCTTTTTAAAATGGGAGTCGAACCGTTCCTGATTGCCTACAGCGTGAACATCGTGGTTGCACAACGTCTTGTGAGGAAGTTATGTACCCGATGCAGAGCAAAACTTAAGGAGACAGATAAACCGTTGCTGAGCAAATTAGGTCTTACGGAAGATGAAATTAATAACAATACGTTTTATCGACCGATCGGTTGTATCGACTGTTTGAAAGGATATAAAGGACGGGTGGCGATTCACGAAGCACTCTATTTTTCACGTGATATCCGTCAATTAATTCTGGATGCTGGATCATCCATCAACGAAGAAGCATTGCGTCAATTGGCCATCAAAAATGGTATGATCACACTCCGTGAACGTGCATTGGATCTGTTGAAGAACGGTGTTACGTCGATCGACGAAGTAACGGCGGCGACGAGCGAAGATTAATTCTTCAGGCACGGCAGTATTATGGGACTCGGGCAAACAATGTTAACGGCTGCATTTCTCGTTCTTGTAACGATCGCAGCAATGAATGCGAACAAGATGATTGTGGATAGAGATAGCGTTCACTATGAATTAGATGCGTATCGAAATGCAAGTCAGCTTGCGGGGGCGTTGCTTGCTGAAATAATGACGAAAAAATTTGATGAAAAAGCGGATTTAGAAGGTTCATATCAAGATGAATCGGACTTTACGGTTAACTCTAAATTGGGAACTGATTCTCGAACAACAGGAAGTGGAAGAAACAGAAGAACATATTACGAACGTACCAATGTCGATGTGCCCGATACATTTCCATATAGTTCGATGAGCGCAGGTAATGACAGTTATGATGACGTAGATGATTATGATGGATATGTTCGCCATGCAACCTCGGGAGTATTGTCTGGTTTTGTGTTGACTGTAGATGTGTATTATGTCACTGAGGGAAATCTAGGGAAAAAGGTTACGACCAGAAAATATTACAAGCGCATTGATGTTCGAGTGACTAATACTACATATTTTCCCAAAAGGGACAAAGATGGAGACGGCGTTGAAGAAGATGTCGTATTAACGTATAGCACAGTAAAGACCTACTAATGGGTATAATAATCGATTTAATTGGTTCGCTGATTGTTCGGGCGGCCATAGTGGCCATTATACTCAACCTTATGATTAATTTGCATGAAGCGCTGTATGAAGACGTTGAACGGGTTTCATTGAGTGAAAATATCACTGGAGTTGCACAAACGGTCTCTGCCGATATTAAACTTGCAGGATATAATGCTTCCGGCAGTGAGGCATATAAAAATTTCATTACGGCATTATCGAATGACATATCGTTCTATGCAGATATTGATACCAATGGAACAATTGATATTATTCGATACTATCTCTCAAATTCCACCCTTAAACGAAGCATCAATGGGACTACAACAGATGTCGCGAACAATGTGAGTAAATATGAGCTAACATATTATGATAGTATGGGTGTATCTCAAATTGGATATAATCTGAACGGTTTAAAATCAATTTTTGTTGAGATCATTATTCAATCACAAAACTCTTTAACGAAAGCCTCTCCCGGTACTAGCGATACCGTTGTTATGAGTGCTAAGTGGCAACAACACTTCTTTCCCGATAACTTATAAGCTTCTAATCCTTTCTTACAACTCTCTCACAATTGTTCTCTTGCCCCTGCACAGTCCTGCGGTTATATTTGCGTATAATAATGCAAAAAGGGAATGTATGGGAAATTCAAAAATTGTTATGATGTCCAGTGTTTATGTAATTCTCGGTATGTATTCCCTCAACTCTCGCTCGGAGGAGAGCATTCATTTTGAATGCGGATATGTCAATGCACATTCAACAAGTGCGGAAGACATTGCGAGAACTGGATTGCTTCTTGCATTAACAAAAATGGGATCAAACAAGTCACTTCATACTTTCGCAGTTGAACATCGATCGACAGATGGCGGTATAATTTCTTTTTCGGCGGAGAAACACTCAACACTTTTACCCGATTCCTCCATAATTACATCTCGTGGTATTGCGGGTGGAGATACGGTGACAGTTGTGGGCACATTCATTTTCGACCAGGGTCGTTGGAGAATTTCAAGTTCTTATTTCTGGCCATAGCTATCCCAAATAAAACCCTTATCGACAAAAAATTTATCGAAACAAGTGGATGTATGGAAGATATGTTATGTTGAGAAAAGTAAGCTCTCCCCTACATTTCTTACAGTGTTGGATGAGTTGTGGGAGTGAGTGAAATTTAGTGAG
>JALNZH010000185.1 GCA_023229405.1 Bacteroidota bacterium | reverse complement strand
CGCCGGAAAGCGTACGGGCTGCGCGATCCAAAGTCAAATACCCGAGACCGACATCCACCATAAATCCGAGCCGCTGATTGATCTCTTTCAGAATCGGCCGGGCAATTTCCATTTGTCTGTTCGAAAATGTTACGGATGTGAAAAATATTTGCGATTCGGTCAATGACCGTTTCACGATCTCCGAAATAGTGTGCCGCGTGCCGGTTTTGTCATCAACTAATTGAATGGCGAGATTCTCTTTCCGCAGTCGTCCGCCTCCGCATTCCGCACAAACTTTCGTGCTCATGAAACTTTCTACCCATTCTCGGATCTTCAGGGAGGCCGTGTCGTTATAATATTCCTGCAGCATCTTCATTACACCGTCATATCGGTGCTTATATGTTGAAGTGCGTCCGCCGGCATACGTATATTCCACTTCAATCTTTTCACCGTGCGTACCGTTCAGAAGCTCATCAAGAGCAACTTTCGGAAAATCCTTCACTGGCGTCGTGTAATTCAGTCCATGACGTTTTAACACCGCACGTACCTGTGCATAGAACCATGTGGCGCGCGGTTTTCCCAAAGGGGCAATCCCTTCTTCCTGAATAGACAACGCAGGATTCGGAATGATCAATGCTAAATCAAAATCTTTCTTTTCACCCAATCCTTCGCACACTGCACATGCGCCGGAGGTGGTATTAAATGAAAATGAATTCGGGGCCGGTTCTTCGTAACTCGTACCGCACAACGGACAGGAATATTTTTTGCTGAAGAGAATATCCTGTTTCCCGTCGTTGAGAATCAGCACTCCTTCGCCGAATTGCAGCGCCACATCCACAGAATCGGCAATGCGCGAACGGCTCTCTTTTTTTACCTGTATCCGGTCCACCACAATTTCAATATTATGGAGTTTGTACCGGTCCAATTTCATCCCTTTGCTGATCTCAACAACTTCGTTATCAGTGCGCACACGAAGGAAACCATCTTTCAGAATCTTCTCAAACAACTCACGGTAATGCCCTTTCCTTCCTTTGACGATCGGCGCAAGAATCTGGATCTTCGTCCCTTGCGGAATCTTCATGATCGCATCAATAATCTGATCAACGCTTTGTTTCTGCACCCGAGATCCGTCATGGACACAGAATTGCGTTCCGACCCGTGCATATAATAATCGGAGGAAATCATACACTTCCGTCACTGTTCCAACGGTGGAACGGGGATTGGTGCTGACTGTTTTTTGTTCAATAGAAATGGCTGGAGAAAGCCCTTCGATGTAATCAACATCAGGACGTTCCATAAGTCCGAGAAATTGTCGGGCATACGCAGATAGCGATTCAACATACCGCCGCTGTCCTTCCGCATAGATCGTATCAAATGCAAGAGAGGATTTCCCCGATCCGGAAAGTCCGGTGATTACCACCAGTTTATCGCGCGGAATTTCGACATCAATGTTTTTTAAATTATGCTCCCGCGCTCCTTTAACAATCAGCATATTTTGATCGAATTTAGGTACCTTCGGAACGGCGGATTTGGATTTCTTCATACGGTTATAATATCAATGACGCCATGACTCATAGCCACGGCATCACTGTCAATATATTCTCATTCCAATATTGGGCGAAATTCAAAAGGTAAGATACGGAAAGTTGGACGGAGAGGCAAAGGTTGATGGCATGATGTTACAGATTGCACATGAATGAAACTATAGGGAAAATTGAAAAAAAATTATCGAAACAAGTGGATGTATGGAAGATATGTTATGTTGAGAAAAATAAGCCCTCCCCAACATTTCTAACAGTGTTGGATGAGATGTGGGTGGGGCGAAATTTTGGAGGAGTGAGCGAGATTTTTCTCCCCTTACCAAGGGGAGATACAGAGGGGGTCTGAAATCATGAAGCGACTTTTGATGGCGTTTTTTGCCATCTACGGGCAAGTGCGGGCGGGATTCATCGCGCGTTAAATTTCGCAAGGGGTTCTTTTGCTTCTTTTCTTGTGCCGCCATAAAATGTTTAATTCGTGTACGGCATTCCTTTGGAACTCCGTCAAGAAAAGAAGAGAGTATGTGTTTTCCAATTTTCGGGAATTATTTTGGACAAGTATGAGTGAAATAGTCACCTCATTTTTTCCCATTTCCGTATGGTGCAAAATACAATTCAGATGAAAATGATGCAATTCCTCTCCCGCCGGAAGAGGAATACACGGAGAGGGGTGTGTGGAAATCTGTACAAGGTATTTAAAATGAATATGGAAGTTTCGAGTAATGTACATCCACGCGTACTGCAGAACCGATTATCACCCGATCCGGTGCCGTTTATTCAGGTAATTGAGGAGAGCAACATCAAACGGAGTAGTTGTATCCAGTAAAATGTAATCAATCGAATTTTCACGGCATTCCCGTTTATACCGTTCCATAAATGTCCGCATTGCTTCCTGATATGCCTGTTGGATGTGATATGGTTGTGTCGTCAGCGTCTCCCCTGTTTCCACATCCTTAAACACAGCATCACTGCCGAAGGCAAACGTTCGTTCCAACGGATCAAGAATATGCATCACAAGCACTTCATGATTATTATGACGGAAATGTTTCAGTGCGGCAATCACTGTGTCCGGTTCATCGAATAGATCGCTCAACACAATGACCAAACCCCGCCGCGAAATTCGTTCCGCCAATTGATGCAGCGCAGTTGCGGAGTTTGTCTTTTCCGAGGGACGGATCTTTTCCAACTCGACCAGAACTCGGCGCAAATGCTGTTTGGTGGCATGCGGCGGAATTGTCGTCCGAACTGCAGAATCGTATAGCGTCAATCCAACCGCATCGCGCTGTTGAACCATCAAAAAAGAAAGAGACGCTGCAACAAAGGAAGCATATTCCATCTTCGAGATGCGGCGCTCTTTTGATTTCGGCAGTTCCGAAGCAAACCGCATTGATGCACTGGTATCCATGACGATGTATGACTTCAGGTTCGTTTCTTCTTCAAACTGCTTCACATAGAACCGGTCCGTTTTACCGTAGACTCGCCAATCAATTCGACGAATTTCGTCGCCAGGCATATATTGTCGGTGTTCAGCAAATTCTACGCTGAATCCGTGGTACGGACTTTTATGCAGTCCGGTGATAAATCCTTCCACCACAAGACGCGCCCGCAGTTCCATATTGGAGAGTTTCGAAACAACTTCGGGTCGAAGATATTTTAACTGAGTCTGCATTTATTGTTTAGCCATCGAACGGTTTTTTTCCGTCGTCTCCATTAATGCTTCGTGCGGTGATTTTCCCAACGTCTCTAATTCAAGCTTCACCGAAGGCACGAGGTCATGGTGAGGATATTTCTTTAAAAACTCTTCGTAGTAAAACTTTGCGCTGTCATAGACCTGCAGATTATTCCCATAAATATAACCAACAAGAAATAGCGAGATTGCCGCCGGTTGCAAATCCGGATATGTATCGATGAATATTTTATAATGATCGAGCGCTTCTCTAGGCTGGTTCTTAAAACGAAAACTTTCCGCAAGCGCAAACCGTGCCCAGCCGGCAAATCGGCCGTCGGGATATTCGTCAAGAATGCGCTGGGAAACACTCATAGTTGAATCCCAATTATTATTCTCTTTTGCCTGTTCAACTTTCAGCCAAAGCTCTTCATCGCCCGGAGAACACCCCGCAAGCAGTAGTGCGATCGTTATAGTAAACAGTTTCATACGTTCTGTCATTTACGTTTTAAAATAGCAGCAAAAAATCCATCGGTATTGTACTGGTGCGGTAATAATTGAAAATATTTGTTATTTGCCAAATGTGCAACACCATACCGTTCTAGCGTAATCGAGGGAAAAATAATTTCAAATTCCGGATGGCTGGCAAGAAACTGTTCCACGACAATTTCATTTTCTTTTTTCATCAGGGAACAGGTAGCATATACCAATTTACCACCCGGCTTTACATACTGAGCATTCAATGAAAGGATCGAACACTGCTTAACGGTGAGTTCCTCCACCATTGTCTCGGTGACGCTCCATTTCATTCCCGGGTTTCGGCGGATTGTTCCGGTGCCCGAACACGGTGCATCAACAAGCACATTGTCAGCGGCATTCACCAAGCCTTCCTGCGTTTCCCCTTCGCGAATAATCCTGGTACGGATCGAATCCACTCCGCTCCGTCGAATCCTTTTTTTTAGCTCTTCCAGTCGAAAAGAATGAACATCCAAGGCAAAAATTTCCCCTCTGTTTTTCATGATCGAAGCAAGCGCAAGCGCTTTACCCCCGGCTCCCGCACAGGCATCAACCACTTTCGATCCAGGTTTAGGATCCACCAATAAAGCAAGCAACTGGCTTCCTTCATCCTGTACCTCGAACAATCCATCTCTGAATGCTTGCAACTGAAACAGATTCGTCCTGCGCTTGAGATGAAGTCCAAAGGGAGAATGTTCCGTCCGATCCGTATCCAAACCTTCCTGCAATAAGATCCGCTGGCATTCTTCTCGCGTTGTTTTAATCGTATTCACGCGAATCGTCATCGGCGCTTGAGTGTTCATCACCGAACATAATGGGACCAGTTCTGCGGGATCAAACTCTTTTTGCCATTCGGCAATCATCCAATCCTGAAACGAATATGTTACTGCCAGGGTGGCGATTTCCGATTCAAATGCCGGTTCAGTCTGCACTCGCTGTTCCAACAACACCAATTCATCCATCGAAATGTTGATCTCTTCCGATAACTGATCTTTCGTTGCGCCGCCATTGTATAGAAGATACGTTGCACACTGATACCGATGATCATTGTGCTTTTCCAACACCGAAACAATCCACTCAATCCGTTTCCGATGCCGGAGCATGCCATACATTGTTTCAGCAATAAACCGCCTGTCGTTCGAGCCGAGATATTTTCGGGAGCGGAAAAAAAAATCGATATGTCGATCTGCTGGTTTGGATGAAGTAATAACGTCGGAATAGAGTTCGGTCACATGTCCGATGAGGGAGGAAAGTTTCATAACAACAAATTAAACCTCAATGACATCAGCATTCATCGCTGATGTCCGATAGGCGCGCGCCATACGCGGAGTGTTGAATGCAACGGATGGTCTGCCTTGTGTATCAAGGACGATGACGCCACCCAATCCGTCGACTTTGGATTTTAGACGATTAATACCGTATGTTGCTGCCGTTGCACAATCCGCACCAGTCATTTCCATATAATCGATCACCGTCTTCGCAAGAACGACTTTTATAATCGCTTCACCGTACCCCGTACACGAAACACCGCCAATACCAGAATCTGCATATGTGCCGCAACCAATCAACGGCGAATCACCCACGCGACCGGGATATTTGTTCGGTGTACCGCCGGTGGACGTACCTGCGGCGATCATGCCGTTCGCATCCAGAGCAACAGCACCGACCGTATCAGACGGTACGGTTCCTTTAAATGCATCTTTCGCAGAAAACCTTTTTTGCACCTGCAGTTGTTTCCATCGCTGTAATTCCCTGCCGACGATCAAATCGTCATTTTTACACGTTGGTATGCCATTCTCCTTTGCAAATCGAACGGCGCCTAATCCTGTCAGTAATACGTTCTCGCTCTTTTCCATGATCGTTCTGGCAACTGTTATAGGATTGCGGATATTTTGCACCGACGCCACGGCCCCGCACCGTAATGTTGTCCCGTTCATGATACTCGCGTCGAGTTCAATCTCCCCCATTGCATTCACAAAAGAACCTCGACCTGCATCGAATGTAGGATTTTCCTCCATGGTACGGATCGCCTGCTCAACAGCATCTATCGCGCTGCCGCCTCCTTCAAGAATCTTCCAACCGATCCGGAGCGCACTGGTCACACCGACACGATGTGCGTCAATCATGTCGTTTGGGATGTTCCATGCACCGCCATGCACGATAAATGAGATCATAGAAACAGGAACTGGAGTTTTTGAGATACCATTGATGAAAGTTACCTAATAAAAAAATTTCGTCCTACAAAAAAATATGCACCGGAGAAAGGCAAAAAAAAAGACAGCATTACTGCTGTCTTTTTCACCAATCAAGCATTCTGGAAATGTTATTTTGAACTAGTCCGGAATGTAAAACGGTTCGAATTTGTCTTCGTGATGTCTTTTTCGATATCACGTAGAGCAAACAGAATAACGACTGCAACAACAAAGAACATCTCCTGCGGTAATGCCACCAATGCGATTGTAAAACTCGATATCATTACAGCAATGTTGAAGAACAGCGTATATGTGTGCTTTTTCTTCATTTCCAGCGTATCATTTTTGTCCATAGTGCCCCTTTCGTTGTTTATCGTAACAACAGTATACAGGATATTCTGAAATAGACTGTGATTAAAGTCATCAGTAAGTTATTACTAACATTTGACATGGGTTACTGAAATTATCGCGCATTTTTTTCAGATATTTCCTATCTTTCCATCGAAACTATGAAACCATTTTGCATTTCCACTCACTGTGTATCGATATTCTTTAGCATCTTTCTATTTACCGGATTTCTTTCCGGTCAACAACAAACTATTACAGTTACTCCATTATATGCAGAACAAAAAAGTGATACGTTTTCTACTCTTGTGTTCAAATCTGTAAAACATCCCACCGTATGTCTTGTTCTCAGCGGAGGAGGTTCGAGAGGCATTGCACATCTGGGGGTTATTAAAGAACTGGAGCGAAACAATATTCCGATTGACTTCATTGTTGGGACAAGTATTGGCGGAATTATCGGCGGACTGTACGCTTCCGGTTATACGACGGAACAATTGGAAAATATAATTGATACCACCGATTGGAATTATGTATTGTCGTTAACGCAGGAAACCGAACGACAACATTTATATCTCTCACATAAAGTTGCTGCGGACAGGAAACAACTTACCTTACGTTTTGAAGGCCTCACGCCAATTCTTCCCTCTGCGGTTTCAAGCGGTCAGCGCCTGACCACCTTCATCAATCAACTGACACTTCAAAGTTTGTATCATCCTGTAAGCACGTTTGACGACCTAAAAATTCCTTTTCGCTGTATTTCCACCGACCTTATTTCTGGAAAACAAATTGTCTTTCACTCCGGTAATCTTTCGGAAGCGTTACGCGCCAGCATCTCTATTCCGTTACTGTACAATCCTTTAAAGAAAGATACGCTTCAACTGACCGACGGCGGACTGATGGCGAATATCCCAGTGAACGTTGCTCGATCGCTCGGCGCCGATATTATCATTGCCGTAAACACAACCAGCCCTCTGCGCTCTGCCAACCAACTGAACTATCCCTGGGAAGTCACCGATCAGATCGTCAATATCATGGCGCAGGAGGCGAACAAACGTGCGCTGGACAGCGCCACAATCGTCATTACGCCGGATCTTGGATATTATCCCTCTACTGATTTTTCCAACTTGAAATTTGCCGTTCAACAAGGAGTGTATGCTGCACGGACAATGATCACTGCAATCCATGATACTATCGAAGACAAGCAACAAGAGATGATGCGCGACAACTCACCATTGTCGAGCTTTGCTTTTTTGATCCGATCAATCGAACACGACAGTATGCTGGTCGGTCCGTTAACTTCTTCCTCGTTCCGATCCGGCGACTCAACC
>JALNZH010000184.1 GCA_023229405.1 Bacteroidota bacterium | reverse complement strand
GTGAATACAACATTGGTCATAGTATCTCAAATTGGGCAAAGTTATTTTTCTAACAAGTCGTAAGCCCCTTTGCTGAATTGTAGAGATTGTATTAACGTGCGTGGGTGCGAAATTTAGGATGACAGTGCCAAGGGAAAGCGATGAATGACGGGATTTTTGATGACCCGATTTGCGCCATCAACGGGCAAGAGCGAATGGGATTCATCGCGCGCGTTAAATTTCGCAAGGGGTTCTTTTGCTTTTTTTCTTGTGCCGATCAAATCTTTATACCATGTCGGCATTCCTTCGGAACCCCGTCAAGAAAAGAAGGAATAAGTTTTTCTCTTGTATGATTTATTTTGGACAAGTATGAGATAGCTTTTAGAAATTACTTTGCAACAATCATCTTTTTTGTATCAACAAAATTTCCGGATACCAAGCGGTAAAAATACACCCCACTGGCAACATTTGATGAATCCCATTCCAGCGAATGGTTGCCGGCGTGTAATTCCTGATTGATGATGGTAGAGATGTTTCTACCCAGTATATCATAGATGGCTACTGTGGTATGTGCAGTGTGCGATATCTGAAATCGGATTGTTGTGACGGGATTAAATGGATTGGGGTAGTTTTGCAGAAGTTCAAATTTCAGCGGGAAAAAAAACTGTCCGTCTGCTACGGTAAGTGAAAAATTGATCACCGGAGTCGTTACCTGTCCGCCGTCGTTCGTAATTTGACGGATGCGATATATTGCCGATGTCAGTGACCCGATGTTGTCATAAAATGAATAGCGCGCCGTTGTGTCGGTATTTCCTTTGGCGGGAACAGTTCCAACCTCAACAAATGTTATTCCATCGGGACTTCGTTCAACGGTGTATCGATTGATACTAATCTCCGAATTGACGCCCCATGAAACTTTCACTTGATTACCAGTGGAATCCCACACCGCACCAAAATCAATAAAGCCGGATGGAACTGTAAGTGCGCTGGTGACCATCTTATCCACGTAAAAAACAATTGTTTTTCCGTCAACATCCGCATTGACAGCCTCTACGTGGAATCCGTTGAATTTATTTCCCGTTTCAACTATTTTCCCGGAGGTGATATACGTGCTAAAAGATCCCTCGTCCAATTTTGTTCCGATTAATTTCCAGCCGATATGATTTACGGGAAATGCCGGCCCCTGACAAAGTCCGCTCGTTCCGCCGCGAATTACAGTTCTCATTGTAATACCTAATGCACCGTTAGACCACACCCATGCGCCGATGTAACTGCCGCGCAGCATCGATGCTAGTTCTGCACTCGTTGTTCGCGCAATGCGCACGTTCCAATTGACCGATGATGCTGCATCATCAATGAGTGTCCACTTTCCACTGCCGCTTCCTTCATATTTTTGTACCGTAGAATATACGAGAGAAGATGAGGTAGATACTCCTACTGTTTGCCCGCTTCCAACGCCATATGGCTGCAGCCATCCGGTTATTCCGGAATTAAAGTCGTACAGAATTGACGGGGCAACAGTACGGTTTGGAAAATGGACAGTAATATCATCTAGAAAAATTGTTCCTGTCGCAATACCGCCGGCAGCATTTGTTTTTCCCAGTACGATTTGTATTTGGGTTATGGTAATGGGAAAATCAAGGATCCCGCTTGTGACTGGTTTTGCATTCACCATCGTAAAACCGACATTTTGCCAGACGCCGCTCCAAGTTACCGGTGTCGGAGAGGTAATGAAAAATTGCTCTCCATTCTTATCCGTAAAGATTAATTTGAATGTATGTCCGCCACTATTTCCATAAACTTTTACATAGAGACTGTCCGGCCTGCTTGCGATCGGAAGTTCGGTGATAAGTGAAACCAGCGCTGCATCCGCCGTCGGGAAACTATAGAAGACGCGGAACGCATGCGGAGATGAAAGAATTGTATCCGCACTCAAGCCAAAAAAAACATTATCGGGATCAGTTCCGGTAACATCTTGTTTCCAGATAAACAGATTGTCGAACCGTTCTGTAACGATTGCCGTATCGCCACCTGAAAAATCGTAGGAAATTGAAGTCGTGACCGTATCCAGTATTACCTTTAAAGTTCCTTTTCCGAAACCTAACGCTGTAACCGTTCTTGTGTCGGCGGAATAATGAATTCCTGTTCCCGTAATAGATGTGAACACTTGATTTCCCTCCAATTCAACGTCGTTGTTTCCTGTATCAATTCCCCGTATGGTCAAAATAACTTGTTCTCCCGGCACCATCGTTATCGCATTTGGATAGAGACGTAATTCTTTTACGATACGCACATACACTCGTGCAGAATCTACAACTGTGGGCGTATATCGAACAACCACCCAACCGCTGTCATTCGCATTTTTTGCACTGAATAATCCGGAAGATGAAACAGTTCCGATTGCCGTATCACATGACCACACGACTTCCGCCGGCAACGGGAGAGGATTGTAATATTCGTCTTTTCCGTTCGCATGGAACTGATAACTTAATCCCTGAAACACATCGACCCGCGATTCTTTCATGTCAAGAAAGTGCAGCGTTCCGACCGGTGCTGTGCTGATGACGTGAAGCGTATTTGCAACGGACCGTTCACCTCCCGGATCGGAAGGAGAGTTGACCACCGAACCTCGCACCACCATTGTCGTTGAACCTCCTCCATCCAGATTAAACGCATCCTTCACACCTAGGGTTATCAAAAAATTCGCCATCTCGGTAAAATTCATTCCGAGGCTTGATGTTTGCCTGCCATCCACAGTGCAGAGATATACCTTGGAGGTATCAGCGTTCGTGCCGACGAATGTCCGGGGGTGTCGTGCCTCGTTAAAACTTGTTCCGGAATGATCGTAATCTCCTAATGCAGGATATGGCACTCCATTTTTTATCAGGTGCCCGTTTCCTGTAATTAATTGTGTCAACCGTTTAACATTCGACACTGTGGAAGAATTATATGCCAGAAATATTTTGAGCGTGTCGTTTATCGCCACATTATTTGTTAAGAACATTGCTGCTGCTCCGCTGCCTCCGGAGATGACGAATCCATCTGCAGGAATGCTGCTGTTGCCGGTTCCTGTTTGTATGACCACAGCTGTTAATGTATCGTTTGTCACAAGCGGATCGGTGAGAATCTGCAACGTCACTTCGGCACCGCTGTCGTCCGTACCTGTCGAAGAACCTTTGAAAGAAGTATACAGCACTGTTTCACCGGAAGAACGTGCGGTATTACTTTCACTAATGCTAAGACTCGTTCCGTTTTTTGAAAATACTGTTCCGGAAAAGTTGAACCGGTCGATATACACTTTTTTGTTTTCACTAAGGACAAAACTGGATTTTGCCGTAGCAATACCGAGAACAGGTTTTCCGTTGACAAGTTGGTTATGGATCGGCCAACCCGTTTCAAAACTAAAGAAACCTCCGTTGACCGCGCCGATAACACGATGTCCTGCTTTGTCATTCGCAGCGGATTGCACTGTCGTTTTTGTCAATCCACCTGCCGGTTTGTACGTTTCAAAATTGACATGCGGATTTGTGATATCCACTTCCAGGACATCAAGTGTAAATGGTCCTGGAAGAGTGTATTGTGTATGGACGACGCCGGGTGCAACAATTTCGGATGAAGTAGTGTCGGAGAAAGAGAAGGCGTAAGAAGAAATTGCGATCAATAATAAAGAAAGTTTTTTGATCATAGGAGTTGTATGTTTGTTTCGAAGAAAACCTCACAAAAGATGATCTCACTTATTTTGTGAGGAGGGGATAGTGTCAGAAGGTTGCAGATCGTTTTTTATTCTCTGTATCACCAATGTTCTGTGAATCAACGGTCTTCGTAATATTCGAAATGAGGAATTGAAAGGATATTGTGCTCACACTTCATGGCATCGGAACGAGTTGAATATTCTTCAAAATAACCAAAAATCAGAGTGTCCCTGGTTTTGTCGATTTGTTATTCTCGCTATGATGCTGTTAGATTCTGTTGGGGAGATTGTCCGTATTTCCGACGCAGTATGTGCCGGATTTAAGACTCTGAAGTATGTAAACAAAATACATTTGTGGAACGTGGCGGGATCCACACCTTTCTGTTTACGACCTTTTCTCAAAGGGCAAGCCCCGCCTGCCCTTCGTAATTCATTTATCAACTGGCAAGGAAGCTTTCCCAGTGATTTATTACTTGGTGGTGGACCGTAGCGGGATCGAACCGCTGACCTCTACAATGCCATTGTAGCGCTCTCCCAGCTGAGCTAACGGCCCCTTGAAAGGTTAAATAAATATATGAAACATAATTGAACAATGAAAATAATTTCTTTATACTCAACATAAATATCTGGGGACATCATGCCTGGTAGTAAACCGATCATTTCCATCTCATCGCTGCGATATCCGCTTTTTTTCGGTTATCATTCCGACAGTTGTTTCGAATTTCATATCAGTAAATATTCCCGTATGAAATATCGGGTGGACGAAGTGCTTTTAGAATCCACCGGCAATGTGATTTTCCCAAACTTTCGTGTCGTTCGTGAGCTTGCATATTCTATCAACTTCACCCGCGGCGTCCTCGGAAATACGGATAAGGAAGTACGCGCCGGATTTCTGAATGCAGTTGGATTGCTTGATGAGATCGGACATTTCCTGGTTCGCATGTATGATGAACAGGAAAATCCCGGTGTTATAAAAAGAGCATACCAGCACGCCGAATCTGTGCTGGGAAATGAAGCGATGGAAAAAACAATACTACAATTTATCAAGGACTTTCCTCCGAAGGCAGTATACAAAGACCTTCAAACGGAGAAGGCCTATTTCGAATCTGTGACTTCAAACCGGCCGCACAAAGAAATAGCGCTGGAAGAATTGATGATGCTGCATTTAGCAAATATTAATCCTGCCAATAAAAAAATAAAAGAATTGTTTGATGATACCAACCTCATTGCCCGGTCGAAATATATTCCGTTAATTGCGGAACTTGACAAATTCTTTGCGAAAGAAAAACCGTTTGGGCCGGAGAGCCTTCAGTTGATGGATGCGTTGAAGAAACCGATTTTGGAATATCCAGAAAATATTGAAGCACAATTGGGATATTTTAAAGAGCGATGGGGTATTATTCTTTCAACAAAATTTATAGAGCGGATCAACAGCAGTGCAGAGTTTTCCAAAGAAGAGGAAAAATTTATTTGGCACGCATTTAACCCTGTTGGGGCTACGCCAAATGTTGAAACATTCGTCCCCGAATATAAAAAACAACGCATTCTCACACCTGATAAGAGAAGCGAATTGCAGCACCGCGGCGAGATCAGACCGGAGGATTATGTGTATGCGGAGCCGGAACAGTTTACACCAGACTCGGACTGGATGCCGAATGTTGTTCTGATCGCAAAGAATACGTACGTCTGGCTCGATCAGTTGTCGAAAAAGTATTCCAAGGAGATTAAACGACTGGACCAGATTCCCGATGAAGAACTGGATCAGCTGGCTCGCTGGAATTTTACGAGTCTCTGGCTGATCGGAGTGTGGGAGCGGAGCGCTGCGTCGAAACGGATCAAACAGATTACTGGAAATTTGGATGCAGTCTCTTCGGCATATTCGTTGTATGATTATGAGATTGCTGCCGATATTGGGGGAGAAACTTCGTTCCAGAATTTGAACCACCGGTGTTTGCAGCGAGGAATTCGTCTGGCGGGAGATATGGTCCCAAATCATATGGGAATCTATTCCAAATGGGTGCTGGAGCATCCCGAATATTTTATCCAGTCGGAATATTCACCGTATCCCAATTACCGCTTCACTGGAGAAAATCTTTCGCACGATCAGAATATTGAACTGCGCATTGAAGATGGATACTGGAATAGAAACGATGCAGCGGTTGTGTTTCAACGAATTGACCGGCGGAATGGCGATGTCAGATATTTTTATCACGGCAACGACGGAACCAGCATGCCGTGGAATGACACTGCACAGTTAAATTTGCTTCGCGCTGATGTGCGAGAAGCAGTCATTCAAAGTATTTTTCATGTTGCTAGAAAATTCTCAGTGATTCGGTTCGATGCCGCGATGACGCTAGCAAAAAAACATTTTCAACGGTTATGGTATCCCATGCCCGGTACATCCGGAGTACCATCGCGCCAGGACCACAGTTTGTCGCGTACGGAATTCGATGCAATGTTCCCAAATGAGTTTTGGCGTGAAGTGGTAGACCGGTTTAATGTCGAGATGCCGCAAACGCTGCTGCTTGCCGAAGCATTCTGGCTGATGGAAGGGTATTTCGTCCGCACTCTTGGCATGCACCGTGTGTATAACAGTGCATTCATGCATATGCTGATGAAGGAAGAAAATCAAAAATTCCGTGCGATGATCAAAAATACTCTGGAGTTTAATCCTGAGATTCTAAAACGGTATGTCAACTTCATGAGCAATCCGGATGAGCAGACTGCTGTAGAACAATTTGGAAAGGACGACAAATATTTCGGCGTGGCGACATTGATGATTACGCTTCCCGGACTGCCAATGTTTGCCCATGGACAGATTGAAGGATTCAAAGAGAAATACGGAATGGAATACCAGCGTGCATATTACAATGAAACAGCCGATGAATGGCTGGTGCGCAGGCACGAACACGAAATTTTCCCTCTGACGAAAAAGCGATTCCTCTTTAGTCAGGTCCGCGATTTTGAGTTCTATGATTTTTTGGATGACCGTGGATTTGTGAACGAGGATGTTATTGCATATTCGAACAGGGCGGGAAATGAACGTGCAGTAATTTTTTTCCACAATAAATTTGCCGACTGTAAGGGATATATTAAACATTCATTATTGAAAGCCACTAACGAACGGGGGGATGCCAGGTCGATATCCGTCGGACATTCGCTGCAATTTCAATCATCGGATAGGATCTTGTACCGTTTCCGGAATAGAGCCACGAATTTGGAATATCTCATGTCGGGTAAGGAATTGTGCGATCGCGGATTCCATATTGAGCTGCGTGCCTTTGAATATGCTGTCTTTACCGATTTCAGCGAGATTATCGATGAGACAGGTGAATATCATACGATTGCACGAAGACTGAACGGAAAAGGGACTTCGACACTTGATGCACAATTGAGAGAAGTACGCTTACTGCCGTTTCACCATGCAGTAGAAAAAGCATTCAAAACTTTTGATCGTTCAACGCTTTCCCATGAATACCAAAATATATTTTTGGCGCTCTCCAGGTATACGGGTCAATCATTCGATCAAAACTCCTTGGCTGATTCGTTTACGTCCTTCTTTCAACAGGTGGACAAATATCTCCCACCCAATTCTTTGGAACAAACCAGCATGCGACATACGTCTAACAAATCGACATCGCAGACTGGCAGTGTATTGTGGCCATTATATTTGGGGCTGTATAAATTTGCATACGATTGTCGGACTGTAATTTCAGAACAACAAGCATCACATGGAGCAACGGATGTCTTCGGGCAGCTTCAGCTGGACACAATATTCAAGAGAATTTTAGCAGACAATGGAGAACAATACGGAACAGCTGAAAACCTTACGCTCCTGCTAAATATCATTCTGCGCCACCATCAGCAGATTGTTGATTCAACACCTGATGCGTTATCTCTTGTGGAAACAG
>JALNZH010000182.1 GCA_023229405.1 Bacteroidota bacterium | reverse complement strand
CCGGCTCCCCTTTTTTCGGTGCGTACTTCAAAATGGATTTGATGAAGTCGTCGGCGGCATCTTCGCCCACAAAATTCTGGTATGTGAAACCGATCTTATCGGAGAGTTCGGTTTCACGAAAGACTACGGCAACATCCGTCGTTGCCACTTCATACGGGTAATATTTGGGCTGCTGAAGCGGTTTTGATCGTTCAAGAATTTTTTCATCCGTGGCAATCCACTGAATGCCGTTCTTTTGAAAGATGGGAACTACCTCGTGAGCTACGGAACCCTCGCCAGGCCACATCCCCAGCGGGGGCTGACCGAATGTTTTTGTATAATATTCCACTGCCATGCCGACCTGTGCATCAGCATCCTGAGGATAGGTAAATCGGTTCGGCATTGCATCGTTCGGTTGACAGGTACGAGCCAGATCCGAATCATAAATCAGCGGAAGGATCGGATGGAAAAATGGCGTGGTAGCCACTTCAATCTGTCCCTGGTGAGATTTATGATTGTACATCAATTTTTTGTGGATCGGAATGACATTGGCGCACACCTTATATGTTTCTGCGATGATACGGTTGCAGTCCGCTTCCGTAATCTCTTTGGTCAAATGATATGTTCCGTCGGTATGTTTCGTCACAAGGTCTGTCAGATCAATCACCGTTCCGTCGGCAAGCCAATTTTTTTTCTCGAGAAAATCGGGGTCGAAGTGGGCAAGATAAAACCAGAATTTAATATCGCGCAGTTCCTGTTCGGTAAACGATTCCTTCCGTGCGTTCTTTTCTTTTAGTGCCAAATAGGCCGGAAACCTGGCAATTTGCACTTCACTGATGCCGAATGCGTTCCACGTATTCTTAATTAAGAAATGAAGATCGTCCGCGGTAAAATCCTTTGTTGGTTTTAATGCAAGATCAATCCAGGGATCGGTCTTCCCTTCCCACGCGGCAAAGAATTTTTTCGCGTCGACCTTGTTTTTCTTAAGGTCGACGAACGGCTTGAGACGATCAACATAATATTTTTGTAGTTGAAACAACATGGAAGAGGTGAGATTGACATTGTAGTGAATGTCGGGATATTGTTCCAGGATCGCCGCCATGTCATAATAATCTTTCGTGGCATGAGTGCGAACCCAGGGGCCTTGCAACTGATCGCTGGCAGGATCGAGATAGAGAGGTTGGTGCTGATGCCAGATCAGATTTACGTAGAGGGTCCCGCCGCTGTGTGGATACGTGTCGTTCATAACTCCTTGTGGTGTTGGTTGATAACCGTGGTACGCAATTTCGTAATTTTCTGTGAGAGTAAAAACAGAATTGTTGTCACTGTTATTATAATTTTTTGTGACACCGGGATTCGCATCATCTAGCCGCCACTGTCCGTCTACATACAGTTTGTATTGATAAATACCCGGTTTTATTTTTACAACAGTAGAAAATACGCCATTCGAGTCTTGTTTTAGCGGATTCGCATCGCGGGTCCAGCTGTTGAAGTCTCCACACACAAAGACAGATACGGCAGGTTTTGTATAGATGAATCGTATCCCCTCTGTATGAACTGTCGGTTGGGAAAGAAGTGAAGTGACAACAAGGAAAAATGCAAAGAGTATATTTTTCATAGCGTGATGACAACGATGGGGTTTTTCAATATTCTGCCGGCTTTCCATTGAATTCATTGATGAATTCCCGCCGGTTGACAGCGGGACTTCGAGGAAATGATACTATTTCAATAATGACATTTTTTTTGTGATGGAAGAACCGCCGGCGGTTAATGTGTAGAAATACATTCCGGATGAAAGATGCGATCCATCGAATGTGACAGAATATTGTCCCGCGTTCTGCAAGCTTTCGACCAGTGTCGACACTTCCCTGCCGAGCATATCATATACTTTTAAAGAGACAAATCCACCAGCAGGAACAGTGTAACGGATCGTTGTCGCCGGATTGAATGGATTCGGATAGTTCTGCGTCAATTCAAACTGCACCGGCATAGCTGCATCCGTTCCCTTCACCGCCGTTATTCCCAGCTGCGCATTGGATTTATTAGAATAGACTTTTGCCGTAAATGCATTCATCGGCATACTCGCAATGGAATTCCCAGAAACAGTGATTTGGGTCTGATCGAAGATATCGTACCAGGTGCCTTCTCCAAGCCAAGGAACATTTGTCGGAGTTTGGTTGAACGGATGAAGGTTGGCAACAACCATCACTTTTGAATTCGTGACAGTATCCTCGAATCCATACACGAGTGTTTTTGCCGCTTCATACCGGAACATTTTTTTTAATTGTCCCTGATACAGAGCAGGATTCTTTAACCGCTGTTTTATCAGCGTTCGATAATAATTGAAGTGTTCGGTTCCCCGCGGCACAAGCATCCAGTCCCAATCCAACGGACGATAACTCAGCTTCTGATCATTAACCCAACCGCGTGGAGCGCTAAATTCCTGCCCCTGCCACAACATCGGGATGCCGAGCGAGGTAAAAATGAACGTCGCATATAATTTATCTCTCAATACCGCTTCGGTCTGTGAAACTCCCTGGAACTGTGTCATCTCATAGATCAGCGATTGTTCGTCATGCGTAATGGTGGCGTTGATTGGTTCGGTTCTTCCACCATACAACGAAGGCGATCCAGGCGTGTCGTTGCCGCCGTATTCGGTCAAACCAAGCACATGATTTTCATAATCTGTTAAAGGTGTGTTTTGGTATCTCGCATCATCGAAAATCTCGTCACGGAACGAATCGTGCCAACCGCCGGTTAATCCCGAATAATAAATCAATGCCGGACTGCCAGGGAGATGTTCTGCAATCTGATAAATCGATCCCTGATACAATGTATCAATGATATTGCTCCAACCGAGAATTCCTTTCGTCGGTTCACTAATATTCCATCCGATACCCTGTGTATAATCGTACCGGAATCCGTCTATCATATAATCATCGATCCACATTTTCAAATTCTCCAGGATCAACTCTTGGGTCTCCGGGGTCCAATGGTCAAGATCTTTGAAAAATTCGAGACCATCTTCATTATATCGTTTATCGGAATTCAACTTGAAGTACGGATTTGCGGCTTCATCCGGCAGCATCTGCCACAATGGTCCAGTATCGTTCTGGTGGTTGTACACCAAATCCAAGATAACAGCAATTCCGAGTTTGTGTGCTTCATCTATTAGCTGTTTCAATTCCAATGGAGTTCCGTATCCCGGTTCAATCGCAAAATAATGGTTCAGATCATATCCCCACGAATGACCCGATTTCCCCACAATGCCGAAATCGTTAATCGGCATCAGCTCAATCGCATTCACTCCAAGGGAAACAAAATGTGACAGGAGACTTTTCAGATCGTTAAACCCAGCACTTCCCGCCGGCTTTCCATAATATCCGCCGCCGAATTCTCCGACATGCAATTCATAAATCACTAACTTATTCAATGGCGGACGTTGGAAACCCGTTGCCTGCCAGACATAATCATCTGCGGAAATACCGGAGGAACCGGTAGAAAATCGTGTGCCATACGTTCCAAACTGACGTCCAAACGGATCCGAAACCATCTTGTTATTTTCTATTTCATACAGATATTCATAGACGGTGTTCGGGTCCAATTTCACATTCAGCCACCAATTATCCGATGTCGGATCCTTTTTCATTACGCGCGGCGCAGCAGTTGCCACAGCCTGTCCAGCCGGCGCAATACGCAACACAACATAGCTCTTTCCGGGAACGCGCAGTCGGAACGTTGTCGAATCCCCGGATGCTTGAGAAGCTTTTGTAACACCGTGTTTTGCGTATTCCGGCATCGGAGCAGAAACAACTTCATACACGGAATTCTGAAACACGATTGAATCCCCTTTATCATTTGTTGCTACCAATTTTATGTAATTCAATTTCGGAATTGGGGAAGCAAAGATATGATTCAACACCCGTTTGGTTGCAATAAATGATGAGGTAATGTCTGAAACAGTTGTCGCTCCGGGATTTGCACCGGTGTAAAGTTTTATCGAAGTGATCGTATCACTGTTGGCGTGAACAATTCCCACAATTAATTTCGTAATTTCGGTCGAAGTTTGTTCAGTAAAGAATTGAAAGAAGAACAACTTCGTCATACGAAGAACGGAATTATTATTGTCGTTCGGATTTTGTTCTGGATTTAAAGGATCGGGATACCAGCTGCCGTCGTTAAATTTGTATTGATACACGGAATCACCTAAGCCACTTCTCCCCGCATCATGAATCTTGAACGAATATGTTTTCGTCCATGCTGCAACCGTCGCATCATAGGCCATCGCATTGCTCGTGGACCATCCGCTGAATTCGCCCGGAAGCGCAACGGGGGTTCCCGCACCTTTATGTGCCCGAAAGGTAATCGTAACGCTGTCTGCCGACGTTTGGGCTAACACTTCTCCCATTAACAACAGAGCGATCATCATAACATTCTTCATTGTTATTCTTCTCCTATATACGTAGTAAAAATCCGTGCCGATCGGGCCGGGATTGTAACCGTTAATATTCCGTTTACCGCAGTAAATTTATCTCCAGTCATTTTTTCATTCGCACTTTGCACCAGTCCGTTCACCGGCATGTCGATGGTTACCGTTTTCGTACTTTTATTGATCGCAACATAGGCAAGATGGGCATTCAGTTGTCGTTCAAAAGCAATTGTGTTCGTTGCATCGTTCGCAAGAAGCATTTTAAACAATCCTCGGCGCAATGCTGGAGATTCAAGACGAATCCGGATCAACGATTTATACAGATCATGGAGTGATGTATCCCATTGTTTCGGATCCCATACCATACATCGTCTGCAATCCGGATCCTTTCCACCCTCCATACCGATCTCGTCGCCATAATAAATCATCGGTGCGCCGATATAGGTCATTTGCATCAGCACAGCAAGTTTCATTCTCCAGACTTCTCCTTTGCAGAGAGTCAAAAACCGTTCCGTATCGTGGCTGCTCAGCAAGTTTTGCATTGCCAGGTTATTATTTTTATTGTACAAGTTCCGTGTTGTTTCAAGGTGTTTGTCAAACTGCTGTGTAGAAATCTTATCATGGGCAAAATACTCAAGGCATGCATCACGAAACCGATAGTTCATCGTAGCGTCAAATTCATCCCCCTGTAACCAGGGGCTTGCATCTTCCCACAGTTCTCCGACGATATAACAATTCGGATTCCATAAACGAACCGTTCTGCGGAATTCTTTCCAGAATTCATGAGGAATTTCATTCGGTACGTCTAACCGCCATCCGTTGACTCTATCAGTCCATGGTTTGATGGCATCGAATAAATATTTCTTTACTTCAGGATTCTGTACCATTAGTTTCGGCAGCGATCCGTGCCCCCACCAGCATTCGTAATTCGGATTTTTAGGCCCCTGCACAGGATACGAATAGATGTTAAACCAGGACGCATAAGGCGATTTCGCTCCGTTCACCACAACATCGGCAAATGCAAAATGTGATATGCCGACATGATTGAACACCCCGTCGAGCACAATTCGAATATCGTTTGCACGACATTTTAGCACGAACTGGTCGAACAACTGGTTCGTGCCAAACGCCGGATCGATCTTTGTATAATCTTTCGTGTTATATTTATGATTAGATTCCGCTTCGAACACCGGATTAAGGTAAAGTGCAGTAATTCCGAGGTCTTTCAAATAGGCCATCTTGTGCATTATTCCTGCCAAATCTCCGCCGAAATAGTTGTTCGGTTTCGGCGGTGTCCCCCATTGCTCCGCATTCACCGGATCGTTGGTAGGATCTCCATTCGCGAAGCGTTCAGGAAATATTTGGTAAAAGACCGCGTCTTTTGCCCATTCAGTCACTACTGTTGTGCTCATAAAATTTTCATTCATTCTTACATAGAAAAGGCAGGGCAATTACTCACCCTGCCTTTTAGATTACTTCTTTGAGTTAAGAATGTGAATTATCCATCCAGCATTCATACAGCAAAGATTACTTCAGCAACATCATCTTCTTCACTGACGTGAAGCTGCCTGATTCAAGTCTGTAGAAATAAATACCGCTTGACATCTGACTTGCGTCGAATGTTGCATGGTATGTACCTGCATCCTGAACAGCATTGATCAATGCTTTTACTTCCTGGCCAAGAACGTTATAAATTTTTAACGTTACAAGTCCGCTATTCGGAAGCGCATAGCTAATGGTTGTTGTCGGGTTGAACGGATTCGGGAAGTTCTGGTCCAATGCATACACTGTCGGAACAGAAGCATCCGTCTTCGCAACACTGACCGGATCTTTTGCTACTTCAGCAGCAAAATCCCAACGATCGTAATACAATGGATTGATGCTCCCAAATTGACTGTGAATAGCAGCAGTTGCAGCAGCATCATTGATGTTCTCAATGTGATTGTTACCAAAGCCGCCTTTACCGCCTTCATTATCACCGCCATGGATACCAAATTTGAATTCCTGACCAACAACGTTGTTCACGGAATCTTTATAGAATTTGATCACGCGTGTAAAGATTCTGTCACCGGCATTTGCATCACCGTGTGTTCCGTCATCATACATCTTGCGTGTGGTATCGTTATACAACGATGTACCCCAGCCTGCCCATCCTCCTGTTGCCGGACCATTGATCGAAACACCCCATTTATAGATGGAGTCTTTCAATGCTTTGGTAATTGTCCACGGACCCTGGATGTCATACAAGGTATCTTTACCGACAGCGCCTTGCAGCACCTGGTAATATGCCGGTTGTAAATTCACCGAGAATGTTACATCAACATTGGTTTTGAGTTTCCGTGTATTGCGCCAGAAGGGCCAGCGCGATGCATTGGTCATATTTTTCGATGTATCCAAAGCAGTGTTCGATTTACCTGTAACAGCCAATAATCGGCGTTCTGCCAGTGTTACATCCGAACCGGTATAGTTGAAGTTATAATACACTTCACGATAATCCTGTCCGTTCTTTACCAGATAATACTGATACACTAGCGGTTTTCCTGTGCCGTCTGCTTTAATATTTACATTAACGACATTGGAATCTACGCCCGTGTAGACGAAGGTTAAACCTTGTTTTACAAGATTCTTTGTTCCTACTACTTTTGCAGAATTTGCAAAGCCATAACGAACCTGCACTGTATCGCCAACATTATATCCGTTTGTCTGTATTGCACGTGTCATATCAACACGGAATGCAACAATTGCTGTATCGATACCTGCGGGCGGTTTTGCGCCTACATCATCCCACCATTTCCAGTATAAGGTTGTATCCGAGCTGCCTTTTTTAATCTGGAACTTACGGTCTGGAACACTTTCCCATTTCGTGTTTGCATCCTTCTGAACGAATTTGTATGCATATTCAATCGGAGCAGAGAGAGTATCAACCTGTGCTTTGGTAATCGGCAGTTTGAATGTGCCGGACCAGAAATTTCCACCCGGATAGCGGGTCGGATTGTTACCGTCATTCTGTTCCTGTGTAAGGAAGAATGTCGGAGAACCCCAGCCGTTAATGCTGCCATTCACACCTACTTTTTGTGTGGCAACGTTAAAGTCTTCCTGGTTTGCCATGTTCACACGGAAAGTTACTTCGATGGAATCTGTTTCCGTGTACGGACGCCAGAATTGCTCTTGATTTGCTGTTGAACCGTTGGCAAACTGAAGCATGATGGTGGTATCATTTTCACCTACAACCATTCTGCGATTTCCATTTCCATGGGTGGTAATATCTTTTTCCCAACCATTGTGTTCCTGAGCGTGTCCCG
>JALNZH010000181.1 GCA_023229405.1 Bacteroidota bacterium | reverse complement strand
ATCGACTCCGATAATTCGGACAACAGCATTAGTGATTGCATACGCTGCCGGATCATATTTTTTATCCACCTCTCCGGTATACATCAAATGAACGGTATCAACGGTCCTGCCAGATTCGATCATGCCGGTAACAACGATCTTCTTTTCATAAGAGAAGGAGGATGCAGATTCTTCACAACTGGTGAGGAACAGGGAAGCAAAGAGAGCAATAAGAATGAGATTTTTCATATGATTAGAATTTAAATTCGACGCCGAAGGAAGGAATGATTGGCAATAGTTTTACATCAGTGACTTCCACCGGATTTTCATTATAGTCAAAGTTTTTGAACCAGATATTCCGGTAATTATAGACATTGAAGACCTGGAAATACCAGCTGCCGTCCAGATCGAACATGGTGATCTTTTTGTGCAGGCTCAGGTCCCAACGATGGTATGGCAGGAGACGCTTGCTATACAACGGACCCGGTTCGATTCTTGTTATTGGAGTGCCGGAAGATTTATCGATCCACATCCCCGCCGCAGGTGTATAAGATTGACCCGTTGAGAAAGTGAACACGCTACTGAGTTTCCACAAGTCGTTGAATTGATAATTCCCGGCTAATGTAAGATCGTTCCTGCGGTCGAATTTCGGCATGAATTCTTTTGCATCGTTCAACTCGGGGAATGTACGGTGAGTCCATGCCAATGTATATCCCACCATTCCGGTCAGTTGGCCGACCTGTTTTTGAAGGAAGAATTCGAACCCGTATGCCCGTCCGCTACCGACATTGAATAGCTGGTCGACTTCCAGTGTCTGTGTGATCTCGCGTTTGAACAAGAGGACATCCTTATAGAACTTAAAATATGTTTCGAACGAGATCTTGATATCTTCATAGTATGAAGTTTCGTAACCGAGAACAAAATCCGTAGAACTGCTCGGATCCATCTTTTCGTTCAATGGAATCCAGATATCAAACGGAGAGAAACCGTTATCGCTTCCTGCCGGAACAGCATTAAGAAATTGGTAGTACATTCCGGCGGCAAATTTCAATGTTGAATATTCATCGATATTATAGCGTGCATTGTACCGCGGTCCAAACGTAATGTGTTTAGTTAGATCCTGATATTCCACCCGGAGTCCGAACTGTATTTTCCATCGTTCGTTGATCGTCCATTCATCCTGTCCATAGAAAGAGATCTGAGCCGGGCGTTCATTGAACAAGTAAGGTTCGCCATCGAAGCTTTCCCGGTATTGGATATCATATTGCGACCACCACACGCCAAGCTTCATCAAATGGTTGTTGGAGACAAAGAAATCAACATCGGAACGCAGGGAGTAATCCTGCACGCTGTTTACGTTGGAAAATCCTGTTCCTCCAAAATCTCCGCCGATGGTCGCTTTATATCTACTGTAAGAAGCAGTAAAATTGGTGAAGAGAGTCTGGCTGAACACATGGGTCCACTTTAATGCCCCGGTTCTGTTTCCCCAGAGCATGTTTAATTCAATTTCATTGTTACCGATCTTGTATGTCAGGTCGTCGTCGCCGAAATAGCCGACGAAGGAGAGTTTGTCGTTTTCGCCAATATCCTGATTCAATTTTGCATTCGCATCATAGAAAAAATACAAGGGAAGCGCATCTTTACCGGTATCTAGTCCGGCGAAAGAAACAAGTTGATCAAAATACGTCCTTCTGCCGGAGAGGAACCATGAGCCGTTTCCGATCGGTCCTTCGCCGGTCACTCGTGTGCTTAACAGACTGATGGATGCTTTCCCATGCGTTGAAACACGATCACCGTCGATATTCGTTACGTTTAGAACAGAAGATAACCGCCCTCCGTACTCAGCAGGAAAGCCACCTTTCATCAGAACGATATCTTTGATCGCATCGTTATTAAACGTGGAAAAAAATCCGAACAAGTGGGAAGGATTGTACACTACGGTTCCATCCAGCAGGATAAGATTTTGATCAGTGCTGCCCCCGCGGATATTCAATCCGGTAGATATCTCCGATGTCGCTTTCACTCCGGGCATCATTTGCAAAGCACGGAAAACATCCGCTTCACCGATTGTTGGAAGCTGTGCGATATCTTTTGCCTGCATGGAAATTCTGCCGGTTTGTGTTGATCGTTTCCCTTCGTCTTTTTCTGCCTCAATAATCACTTCGGAAACCTGCACAACCTGGTCGGAGAGAAGAATATCCTGAATGAGTCTTTTTTTCTCAGTAGTCGTGATTTTAAATGTAAACGCCTGATATCCGAGCAGAGAAACGACAACGGTAAACTCTCCTTCAGGAATATTCGGGATGGCGTAATACCCTTCGATATTAGTGGCTGTTCCGATTTTTAATTCTTTTACCGATACTGTGGCATACGGTAACGATTCTTTATTCGCTTTGTCGCGGACAAATCCGCTGAGAATTGCTTTTTGTTGTGACGAGAGAAGTGAAGTAAAGAAGAGGAGGAGGATCAAAAATTTCATACTGTGACTGATTGAAGTGAATAGTTATTATTGTCTAGATGTCAATTGGTTTACGATTGTCAGGCCATCTTGTTACAACAGAAGCTATAATTTGTAAAACTTTGTCTAAAGTGCAATTGGATTTAGAGAATTTTTTTGTATATTTGCACTGTAATTTCGTTCGGAGAGGTGCAAGAGTGGTTGAATTGGCTACCCTGGAAAGGTAGTGTACCCGTAAGGGTACCGTGGGTTCGAATCCCACCCTCTCCGCAGAACGCACAGTTGTAAAAAGCGTATGCTTTGTTTCCGTGATCGGCAAAGGTGCGGGTATTCACATGCAATATCAGGAGAGGTGTCTGAGTGGTTGAAAGAGCCAGTCTCGAAAACTGGAATAGTCGCAAGGCTATCGAGGGTTCGAATCCCTCCCTCTCCGCATAATGCACCAGTCACTATATCCGATCGGTTGACTCTCCAACACCAATTTTATACTTTTCTAATAGACAACGTTCTTTCCGGGAACATAATCCTTTCGTTTGACGTTACCATCATCAGTTCAATTTTCTTTTGAGGAGATACACTATGGCAATCACCGTTGGTCAAAAAGCACCGAATTTCACATTGGCAGATGCGTACCGTAAACCGGTCTCGCTTACCGATTTCATCGGGAAAAAAGTCGTAGTCTTTTTTTATCCGGGAGCATTTACGGCAGTTTGTGAAAAGGAAATGTGTTCCATTCGCGATACGATGGCTGATTTCAATTCAGGCGGTGCACAAGTGTTAGGAATCAGTGTCGATGCGCCGGCATCCAACAAAGCCTTTGCGGATAAAAACGGTTTGAAATTCCCTCTGTTAAGCGATTATACACGATATGTCTCGGCCCAATACTGCGGACTGATCAATAATTTTGTCGGCTTGGTCGGACTAACAGCCGCAAACAGATCTGCTTTTATTATTGATGAAAACGGTATAGTGACTTATGCATGGATTTCGGAAAATCCCGGCGTTGAACCTCCATATGATGAAGTAAAGAAAGCATTGGCATAATCGCGATGGCTAAATTATCTGTTGGTTCCAAAGCACCGGCGTTTTCACTTGTAGCAGGGAACGGAAAAAAATATTCATTGAAAGATTTCAGTGGAAAAAAAGTTGTGCTTTACTTTTATCCGAAAGATGATACCTCCGGCTGTACGGCGGAAGCGTGTTCATTCCGGGACAATCTTTCAGCAATTAAAAAGAAAGGTGCGGTGGTCATCGGCGTCAGTCCGGACGCTCCTTCGAAGCACGAAAAATTTACATCGAAGTATGACCTGAACTTTCCGCTGCTATCCGATGAAAGCAAGAAAATGCTGACGAAGTATGATGTGTGGCAGGAAAAAAGTATGTACGGTCGAAAATATATGGGAGTAGTTCGAACGACGTTGATTATAGATGAAGAGGGGAAGATTACCCATATCTTCCCGAAAGTAAAAGTGGACGGACATACAGAAGAAATATTGAAGGCTATCGGGGAATGAGGGGAACAGTCTATGTATATCGCCGTGCACATTTCAGCGCCTCTCACCGGTTGTTCGATCCGAATCTTAACGATGATCAGAATCAAGTGATCTTTGGCGCATGTTCAAATCCGAACGGTCACGGTCACAACTATCATATAGAAGTCTGTATTGCCGGGTTGCCTGATCCGAACACCGGGTTTGTGATAGACCTAAAAAAAGTAAAACAGATTATGCATGATCGTTTCCTACATAAGGTTGATCATAAAAATCTTAATGTCGATGTCGATTTTATGTCCGGCATTAATCCGACCACGGAGAATATCGCAATAGCTGCATGGAACCAGATTGCATCTTATATTTCGGAAGGGAAACTTTATTCCGTCCGGATTTATGAGACGGAAAACAATTTTGCAGAGTATCGAGGAGAAGCATCGTGATTAAAGTAACGAGATCGAACAGTGTTACCGCAAAACTGGAACAACAGGTTGCCCAGCAGTTAACATTAATCGGAGAAGATCCGACGCGGGAGGGATTAGTAAAAACGCCTCACCGAGTTGCAAAATCTCTTCAGTTTTTGACAAAAGGATATCACGATGATGTAAAAACAATCTTAAACGGCGCCATCTTTAAAGAAGATTACAAGGAAATGGTGATCGTAAAAGACATCGATTATTTTTCCATGTGTGAGCATCATATGCTGCCATTTTACGGAAAGATTCATATTGCGTATATTCCAAACGGGAAAATAGTCGGACTGAGCAAAATTCCTCGTCTCGTTGATATGTTTGCGCGCCGTCTACAAGTGCAGGAACGGATGACTCGCCAGATTGCCAACACGCTGTTTGAAGTGTTGAATCCGGAAGGAGTTGCTGTTGTTTGCGAAGGAAAACATATGTGTATGATGATGCGCGGAGTGGAAAAGCAACATTCATTGGCGACAACAAGCGCTATGCTGGGCGTTTTTCAAACGAATATTAAAACGCGTAGTGAATTTTTAACATTAATTACCAATAAACTTTCGTAAACGTGATAGAATTAGAAAAAAACTATATTCCGGTTGTTTGGGTCACCGGAGCAACAAAAGGAATCGGTCTGGCGATTGCGAATGCTTTTGCCGTTATCGGCTGTAAAGTAATTCTCTCAGGACGCAACAGATCGCAGCTGGAGATTAATGCAGGAAAGATTATCGATCAGGGTGGATATGCACTGCCGCTGTTCTGCGATGTTACATCGGAGACCGGAGTTCGAGCGGTAATGGCGACGATCACCAAAAAACTTGGCGCTGTGGATGTGTTGGTAAATAATGCCGGCGTTACAGTGTTCGAATCATTTGAAAAAACGACGGTAAAAGAATTCGATCAAATTGTCGATACAAACCTCCGCGGATATTTCTTATGTACAAAAGCAGTTCTGACATCGATGTTGAAACAGAAGAAGGGACATATTTTTAATATCCATTCCGTATCTGCCATAACCACATTCAACAATTCTGCCGCATATTCCGCGTCCAAAGCAGGTGCCCTTGCGTTATCGAAAGGATTGCGCGGAGAAGTCCGGAAAAAAGGGATCAGAGTAATCGACGTTCTGCCGGGAGCAGTTGAGACGGAAATGTGGGGAAAACCGATCAGAAAAAAATACCACAGTAAAATGTTGCAGCCGGAAGATATTGCCGATGCTATTGTTTCTCTCTACTGTCAGCCTCAGCGGATGACGACCGATGAGATTGTTCTGAGACCGGTGGAAGGGGACTTATGAAGTCGTTGGGTGGATGTGTCGCAATTATTACCGGTGCAAGCAAAGGAATCGGCCGGGCCGTCGCACTTGCACTTTCCAAACAGGGTGTCTCGGTAGTGCTGGCTGCACGTAATAGTGAACTTCTTGCGGTGCTTGAACAGGAAATTATTTCAGATGGCGGAACTGCAGTATCAATTCCGACGGATGTAACTTCCGAACATTCCATTGAACATTTGATCCGGGAAACACGAAAGCGTTTCGGCAAGATTGACATTCTAATCAATAATGCCGGCGTTGGAATTTTTTCGAATGTTACGGATATGACAACGGAAGCATTTGATGAGATGATGAATGTGAACGTGAAAGGGGTGTTCATGTGCAGCAGGGCGGTGCTGCCGACAATGAAAGCTCAGCAGCACGGTGAAATTATTAATGTTGCTTCATTGGCAGGGAAAAATTCTCTTGCAGGCGGTTCGGTGTATTCCGCCACGAAATGGGGATTGATCGGTTTTTCCCGTTCCCTAATGCTGGAAGTCCGTGAGTATAATATCCGGGTTGTTACTATTGCCCCTGGATCTGTCAACACCGGATTTGGAGAAAAAGAACGCAATGAACCAATGATCATTCAGCCGGAAGATGTTGCTGAAACGGTAATCTTCGCATTATCGATGCCTGGCCGGGTGAATGTTAGTGAAATCGATATCCGACCGACAATAAAACCGAGGAACTAGGCCATTCTTGCTACCGCAGTACAATGAAAAACGCCGAACATCTTTTCGATGAACGGCGTTGATCGCGAACCGAAAAACTTCTAAATCGGCGTTATTCTTTGATTATTTTTTTTTCAATTCGGCGTTCCATTCGTTCCGGCATGTCGTCATCCATCATCATGTTGCGATGACGCATCATTTGTCCGGCACGGTTATGGTCCATAGCACCGGGATGGCGCTGCAGATTTTTTTTCCAGATCTTTTGTTGGTCAGCGTTCAGCAATTTGTTTTTTTCTGCCCAGCAATTGATGTGGTTCATTCGGAGTGCAACATGCTGCTGTGACACTTCGGTCATTTTTTTCTCGACGGCGGATTTATCGAGAGTTTCAGCAGCAAACAGCCGATGAAGTTCCAGACGGGATGTTTCCAGTTTTGCTTTCAGTTCAATCTGTTTCTTTTTCATATCGAATGAAAGTTTCTCAAACTGTTCCTGTTGGGCATCGGTCAGTTTCAGATCTGCATGTTTGCCGCAGTTCGGACATGGTTGGCCGAAAGCAAACATTGCAGCAACAATGGTGAGCAGCGAAAAACGCAAAACGATATTCTTCATGGTGACCTCGTATATTGTGTGTGGAAGAAGTGAGAGGGTCTATGGTAACGATAGCATTTTGACACAGCCATGGTACAAAAGTTTAACATTGAATTGCATTCAACCTTTAATTATTTTAAGGAAGAACCGTGATAACACTACGCCTTCATACATGCTATATCCTTGTCGTTGCCGCCGTCCTTTCCGGCTGTGCCGTCTATACTCCCGTAGTCGATTTTACCAAACAACGGTATACCAATGCCGTTTCGTACTTTAATACATTTTATAACGCTCAGCGGCAGTTTAATGATGCCGAAGATGAAGTGTTAAAAGCGAGGAGGGAATTTTTGGAACGGGCGACACCGAACAAAGTGTTTACCATTCCGACCTCTGCCCGGCAGAAATTCCAGATCTCCATTGAAAAAAATTCCAAAGTACTGTCGTTCTTCGCCGATTCAAAATGGGTGGATGACGCATTGTTGATGATCGGTAAGGCATATTTCTATATGGAAGACGATGTCCGGTCGGAGCGGAAGTTTCTGGAATTGGCCGTACAATTTCCGTCGAGTAGCCTCGTTCCCGAATCCCAATTGTGGCTGGGGAAAAGTTACCTTCGGCAAAAAAAGACGGATCTTGGTCTTAGGCAATTGGAAGATGTTTTTGATAAAACAAATCAGGACGATGCTGAAATTGCCGGACAGGCGTCATACGAACTGGCGCAATATTATTACCAGCAGAAAGATTTTGTTTCGGCGGAAAAAAATTATACGCTGGCCGCAGAACTTGTGAATGACGATGAAGTGCTGACTCAGATTTATTTTCAATTGGGGAAGTGTTATAGCGAGTTACAACAGTACGATAAAGCGATGATTGCATA
>JALNZH010000180.1 GCA_023229405.1 Bacteroidota bacterium | reverse complement strand
TCCAAATTCATGGGATATCTATCAGGAGGTGGTTGTCGACATCGGCCGGAGTGCAACGACTCCAGCGCTGGATTACGGCTCTGGTAACCGGTTGCTTACAACTGCGCAATTAAACACCTTTTTGGACCTTTCCGATAATTCCACTCTTGGCATCGGAATTTCGGGCTTGTCCGGCGTGAATGTGCTGGAACGGTACACGAAAATGACCGGATTGGATCTTACCTATAAATGGAAACCGGTTCAATTTAACACCTATCATTCATTTACATGGCAAACAGAAGCGGTGATGTGCAGAACGGATACGTCGGCAGGATCGTATGTGCGATCGTTCGGAGCATATTCTTTGTTCGAGTATCAAATAGAAAAAAGAATTTTTCTCGGCACCCGATTTGATTATGCTGGATTGCCGATGAGTGAAACGATGGATGAACGTAGAGTGACAGTGCTGCTTCGTCTGCAACCGACGGAATTCCAAGTATTTGCGCTGGAGTTCCAGCATGCCAATAGAAATTATGCGACTTCAGTATATCAGGTGATGTTCAGGGCGATCTTCGGCATTGGCACGCATGCGGCGCATGCATATTAAAACAATGAAGTAAAATTGGAGAATAATTGTATGAAAAAATATGTCAGTCTATTATTATTGCTGTTTGCTCCATTATGTACGCACGCACAATTAAAAATTGTGACGACGATTCCTGATCTGAAAAGTATAGCAGAATATATCGGCGGTGACCGTGTGAATGTGTTTTCGATTGCGACGGGATATCAAAATCCGCACTTTGTAGATCCAAAACCGAGCTACATTCTGAAATTATCAAAAGCGGATATATTCATTACCGTAGGATTAGATCTGGAAACCGGATGGGTGCCGGCGCTGCTGAACAGCGCCCGGAATCAGCGAATACAAAAAGGAGGAGATGGATATGTGGATGCTTCCACAAACATTCCATTGCTTCAAATTCCGACGAGCGTCAACAGAGGTGAAGGGGATATCCATATTTACGGAAATCCGCATTATTGGCTCGATCCGCTGAATGGTAAGATTATTGCGCAGACAATTGCCGCAACACTCTCCCGACTCGATCCCGGACATCAGGTGCAGTTTCGTGCCAATCTGAAAATATTTACTGAAAAAATTGATGCAAAAATAAAAGAGTGGGAAGGAAAACTGACTCGATTCAAAAACACGAAAGTGATCGCTTATCACAACGAATGGCCCTATTTCGAACATCGGTTCGGTTTAACGATCGTCGATTTTCTTGAACCGAAGCCGGGTATTCCGCCGACAGCATCGCAACTGACGAAAATTATTTCCATCATGAAGAGCGAACAGATCAGCATTATTATCAATTCACCATATTTTATGTCTGAATCGGCGGATCTTGTAGCACGGAATACCGGGGGAAAAGTGGTAACGTTGGCAACATCGGTCGGAGCAACGGAAACAATCAAATCCTATTTCGATCTTTTCGACTACAATGTCGATCAGATTCTTACTGCAATTCAATAGAGGCGCATCATGATAGATATGTTTACGCAGGAATTTATTTTAAATGCCCTTATGATCAGCGTTATTATGGGACTGCTACTTTCCTATTTAGGAGTGCATGTCGTCGGCCGAGGGATTGTGTTTGTGGATCTTGCCCTGGGACAGATTTCGATGCTAGGCGTTGCTTTTGGCAATTTTATCGAGAAAGATCAAACACTCATCTCCATCATCTTTACAATGGTTGGAGCGTTTTTGTTATCATTTATTAAGATAAAAGATAAGCGTTTGAAGCAGGAAGCGATCATTGGTATTGTTTACGCAGTTGCTTCTGCGGTGACGGTATTGCTCATCTCAAAATCGCCGCATGGAGAATCGGATATTTCCGAAGTCTTGTTCGGCAGTGTTTTTACGGTAACTTACGAGCAGATTGTCACAATGGCGGTAACATTCGGAATTATCGGATTTGTACATGTGATCTTCCGGAAGAAATTTTTTGAATTGACTGAAAAATTCGAGAATCATCAAATTGAAGAGATCGGTGTGTTCAATCTGTGGAACTTCCTTTTTTATCTTTCAATCGGTCTGGCGATCGTTCTTGCTGTACGCAGTGCTGGCGTGATTCCAGTATTTTCCTATCTCATCATCCCGCCAGTTGCTGCTATTCTGGTATCACGAAAAATGAAGCCAATGATTATTATTTCAATACTCATTGCACTTCTTGGCAGTTTTTTCGGATTGTTTTTCGCCACTCAGTATGATTTTCCTGCCGGATCGTCCGTTGTTGCTATCCTTGGTGCGATTTTTGTCTTGTTGGCATTTGTTCGGTGGGGAGTGAATCTAATTTCTTCGAAATAGATTGAAAGGTTTCGGCGATATATATAAAAGGGCGCACATCCATAACGTGCGCCCTTTGTGGTATGAAAAGTTTTTATGCAATGGTGGGCGTTGTTAGTTTTGCTAATGATGCCTGAATATCTGCGTCACTTAAATCGTGACGGACCAATTTCCCGGCAAAATAGTCATCGTATGCCTGCATATCAAAATGACCATGCCCGCAGAGATTAAACAAAATTGTTTTTGACACCCCCTCTTCTTTACATCGCTTTGCTTCCAGTACCACTGTTGCAATACCATGGCCTGCTTCGGGCGCCGGAATAATACCTTCCGTTTTTGCAAACAGAACGGCCGCATCGAACGTATCCAATTGATGATGTGCACGGGCTTCGATTAAGTTGTCTTTTAATAATTGACTGACGATCACACCGGCGCCATGATACCGCAATCCGCCGGCGTGTATTGCTTGAGGAATAAAATTGTGTCCGAGTGTGAACATCGGAAGCAACGGAGTCATTCCGACAGTGTCGCCGAAATCATAACGGAACACACCGCGCGTTAATTTTGGACAGGAAGCCGGTTCACTGGCGATGCAACGGATTTTTTTGCCATTTTCTAGATTGAATCGCAGAAAAGGAAAGGTGAGTCCTGCAAAATTCGATCCGCCGCCAAACGGAGCGATAATGATATCCGGGAAATCGCCGGCTTTTTCCATCTGTACAACAGCTTCCTGACCGACAACCGTTTGATGCAGCAGTACGTGATTCAACACGCTTCCCAATGCGTATTTTGTATTCTCATCCTGCGCGGCAATTTCTATCGCTTCGGAAATAGCGATGCCAAGAGAACCGGGAGAATTTGGATCTTCTGCGAGAATTTTTCTTCCAGCTTCCGTGCGTGTGGAGGGAGATGAATATACTTTGGCACCCCAGGTATTCATCATCATTTTGCGGTACGGTTTGCCGTCGTAACTGACTTTAACCATAAAAACCTCACACTCCATACCGAGAAGATTACACGCAAAACTCAATGCGCTTCCCCATTGTCCGGCTCCGGTTTCTGTCACAATCCGTTTTACACCCTGCTGTTTGTTGTAATATGCCTGAGGAACTGCCGTATTCGGTTTGTGCGAGCCAGCAGGACTGACACCTTCATATTTATAATAGATCTTTGCCGGCGTATCCAAAGCCTTTTCTAAATTATACGCGCGATAGAGCGGGGTTGGTCTCCAGATCTTATAGATCTCACGGACTTCCTCCGGAATGGCGATCCATTTTTCTGTCGATACTTCCTGTTTGATCAGTTCCATCGGAAAGAGGGGTGCAAGAGCGTCGGGACCGATCGGTTCTTTTGTTCCGGGATGGAGCGGCGGAAGAGGTTTATTCGGCATGTCTGCCAAAATGTTGTACCAGTGTGTTGGAATTTCATTTTCCTGCAACGTAAATTTTTTATTTGCCATATAAGGGTAAATTAAAATGAATGGAATACACAGCGGCAACACTGCTGTGGTAAATTTCATTAACATGTGAAGCAAGGTGGTAAAAGGCACTCTGTGCCGATCAGCGGAATTTTGCTGTCTGTTGTACGAAGGTAGAATTTCTTCTACGAAGATCGAAAGGTGATTTGTTCGTCAGTTATACGTTTAAAAGATAAGAAAATTGTCACTTCAGTCAAATAGAGCAATGAATTATTATCTTCGGACGCCGATGGACATTGACAAACGAAGACAAAAAAAAGGCGCACATCATTGATGTGCACCCTTATTGATGATAAAGATTCGACGAAGTACTAAAATGCTCCGACGAATCCCACGCTAACTTTGTTTCCCTTCATTGTAGCATCATACGTGTATTCGCCGATCAGGCGCATGTTGCGTGCCAGCATATAACTGTAATGTCCGGTAATACTATTATATTTATATCCTTGAGATGTAATTTCCGCCCAATTGTATACCAGTGCGCTGTACCATGTACTTTTATCCCCATCCGGCGAATACACTACTTCCGTCATTGTTCCCCGTGTTTCAACTGTCTTTTTCCCCGCGAGGAATGAGGGGTTGTCGTCCCTTCGTTCGACATATTGCACATTCACCTCAATAGGGTTGAACGACAGTGAAATATCCGGTCCTGCAATCCACAGTGCATTTACACGGGCTACCTGTTCTTCTTTTCCGTAGTAAACAAATCCGCCGACACGAATTCCTTCGGTAATATCTTGCGATGCACGCGCAAAAATATTTTTATACGCATCGGAATCGAAATTCCGCATCGCATCGGCGGCTCCAATTCCGCTGCCGTTCAACACTTCAACCACAAGATCCGTTTTGGTCGGCAGCGTGTATGTGACCATAACACCCCGATCGTATGTCAGATCGATACCGGACAGACCAGGAGCTGTTTTATAAACCTGATAATCTTCCAGTGTCAATCGCAGTTCCCGTTTGAAGAGAGGATCACTAATCTGGAATTGTCCCACATACACATCCAGTTCTTCTGTGAACAGATTGTTGAACATGACAAACGCATCTTCCAGTCCTGCAACGCTTCCGCGTTCCCCGAAAAAGAAATAGAAATAATACGAAATATCCTTGGTAATTTGTCCACCGGAAAGCAGTTTCAATAAATACGGCGCTTGCATGTCTGCGCGGTGATTCGTCTGCGGCAGCCAGCGAGCATATCCTTCCACACGCAAAGCGAACGGAAGTTCACGCATCAACAACAACTGATCGTCGCCAGTTTCACGGAAAAACCGGGGAGGTTCTTTCTCCGCCAATCGGAATCCATTTGCTGCAAACTCTTCGCCGTACGCTTTTAATTTGGGAGCGGGTGAATGGCATGTCTGGCAGGACATGTCATATTTTCTGGCGAAGGCAGGAATCGCTTCGGAGATGCTTGTCTCTGCAAAAAACAGCAGAACGACTGAAAGCGAAATATTTTTCATTGGTTCACCTTATTAAGGAAGAACGGTAATGATCGTTTCATGGAAATTTACTTGAATGGTCTCCACCTCTTCCATCGGTACTTTCAGAAATTCGGCGACTGGTGTCGGGAGTTTTTGATAATTCAATACTGCTTTCACTCGTACCGGACCCGGAGGAAGATCAGATGGGAGTGTCCAGGTGAATGTTTCAATTTTCGTTTCCCGCGGTCCAATACGATAGTCTGTAGAAAGAGAAGCAGTATTCCATTGCTGAATGGTCATTCTTCCTTGAGGATCGAGATATGGGAGCCGAAATATCCTGTCACCTTCATGAATACCATCCCGCTGTATTCCTTTGAAATCCGTTAGATTTAATGCAATTCCCATATCCTGATATGCCAGTGTGTTTGCAGAGATCGTAAATTCTTCTCCGGGGAATCCTTTTTTATCTACATTCAGGTGATGGATATTTCCCTTGGCATCTGTTGCTTCAACATGCAGCCAGAGCATACGTTCTTCGGCGGATCCCGTCGGAAATTTATGTCCGGTTTTTTGATTGAACAGTGCGACAGTGAATTTTACCCGGTCGGATGGTTCTGCTTCACGAATGTCGGGATGGATTCGCAGTTCAACCACGCCCCGGACTTTTCCCGGATCGTGCGCTCCGTGGAATAAATGCTGCGCCACATTCGGCAGTTCTTTGGACATTGAGGCGTTTCTTCCCGGCGCATACGTCATATGACAATCCTGACACCGGACACCTTCTTTCGCATAAGGACCTTCTTTCCATTCCAGATGCGTTGATTTTACCCAGATACCGTACGGATCTTTTTCATTATGACATGTACCGCAAAAATCGGCAGAGCGAAGAAAATCTGATTTTTTTGTTTCATGTGCGGGCGAAACAACTCCATCACGCGGGCCATACTTTGTTTTCCCCGGTTCTGAGATGTAATTAAAATTAAACGGAACGTCACCTTTAAATCCGGTGATTGTATGGCAGACATCGCAGGAAACAGACTCATTTGCTCTGCTGTTGGCAGAAGGGAGTGGGGGAGGGACATCGCCTGCAAGGAATGCAATCGGCGCATGGCATCCGTTGCATCCTGCTTTCACTCCGGCAACTTTCGGATCTTTTTCTGCATGCGGAACGGCGAGTTTAAAATACTCAATTTCATCCCAGTGATGTGTATATGCCTGGGACATCATACTTTGTTCCCATTGTCGGTAAAAGTCGACGTGGCAGGAAGTACCACATGTTTGCGGTCGTTCATAATCGGAATATTTTTTTGTTCCTAACGCTTCGTCACCTGCTTTTTTTGATTGAGCGAAAAGCAGTGAGTCAGCAAACATCAACAAAAGTGTAAAGATGAGAAATTTGGGAAATACGATTGTGCCGGGAATGTTCATAGTATCCTCCGGATGTGTTGAGAAGAAGTGCGGTGATCATATCTGTCTGGCGACGGACATAGTGTTTACGATTATTGCTGATAGCGTAATTGAAATTCTGCGAAGAAGCAACAATCAAAACGAAGGAAAAAAACTGAAGAGTGTTCTGTCCGAATTAAATTAAAAATAATGTTCGAACGACGTATAGAGGAAAAAACCGCTCATTTCTTTACCGGAAACAAACGAGAAAGGAAACGCAATACCGGGAACAATCTGCAGATCACCGAAATTAACAGCCCAACGAACACCGGGGTTAACGATTAATTCGTATGTTCTGCCGACTTGCGATCCTGAATTTGTATAGAGCAATTCGAGCATTACATTAAAATTCTGATTTGTAAGATAAATAACGCTTCCGCCGAAAAAATATTCAGTGATGAGAACATGTGACGAACCAACAGCTGCATCTGGAAGGTAAGTACATCCGGCGTTTCCGTGTAGGACAAATTCGTTTATCAACCGTTTGCTGATTGGAAGATTCAGTTGAACGCCAGTTGTACCGTTTCCAAATCCTTTGGAATTATCGCCCGTTGGAATGATAAGAGAAATTCTCGGAGAAATGGCGAAACCCCGTACATCGATTGCCTGATAACGGTAATTCAGCATAATATCGCCAATACCTTGTGCGGAAGGATCCGAACTTGAGAAATGCGGAATCGTCACACTCAATTGATGTGTTCTGCTGAACACCGGCCATTCTTCGGTGAAGCTGGTCTCCAGTACGTTCCCGGGATGGAACGCCGAGCCGTTGACGATGTGCTGAATGATATTTTCTTCCTGATTATATGCTTCTTCGATGAAGAAAGAATTATCTTCGATCGCGGTAGTAAACTCTTGCGACACTGCGGAAGTTACAATACAACACATCAGAACGAGAATGCGTATTATCATTAGAAATATTGGTTAATGAAACTAGTGTGTCGTCTCGGAAATACCTTCAAATAATTTAAACCGAATAATCACCCTATGTATTTTTAGGATATTATCAAATAACCTACAATGAAATACTTGTCCAAAATAAATCATACAAGAGAAAAACTTATTCCTTCTTTTCTTGACGGAGTTCCGAAGGAATGCCGACATGGTAGAAAGATTTGGTCGGCACAAGAAAAGAAGCACAAGAACCCCTTGCGAAATGTAACGCGCACGATAAATCCCGTTCGCACTTGCCCGTAGATGGCAAAAAACACCATCA
>JALNZH010000179.1 GCA_023229405.1 Bacteroidota bacterium | reverse complement strand
GAGATGAAACACATGTATAAACTCATCGCTCTGTTTTGTTTCTCGGTGTTCAGCCGGGCGCAGGTCAGTGGAAGTGCGTACGAACTGGCGAAATCGGAACGCGAATTTTCTGCAGCGTCCGATTCGAATGGAGTCAAGGAATCGTTTCTTCGCTATCTTTCTGATGATTGCCTCATGTTTAATCCCCAGCCAACCAACGGGAAAGAATTGTACCGGACGAGGAAGGAGAGCGGTATCAATTTAACCTGGTATCCGACCTATGTGGAAGTGTCGCACTCCGGTGATTTCGGAATCTCCAGCGGCCCCTGGGAAATCCGAAAAACAAAAGGGGATACTCCTGCCGTGGTTGGACATTATTTTTCCATCTGGAAAAAACAGCCAGACGGTTACTGGAAGGTAATTGTCGATAATGGGATTCGATATCCAAAAGAAGACCGACGTAAGGAAGAAGAATATTTTGGAACAATTCACGCCAGAGGAACGATGACCGGTGAAATAGCGAAAAGTGCGTTATTGAAAACAGACCGGGAGTTTGCACAACAGGTAAAAACAGCAGGAATCAAGAAGGCGTATACCAAATATTCTGCAGTTAATGTTCGATTGTACCGGAACGGTTACTTTCCGGCCATTCAGAAAGCATCAGCACTATCATTGTTGGCAACGCTACCGCAACAACGAGTATATGCGCCTCAGCAAGCGCAGATCTCTTCGTCCGGCGATCTTGGATTTACGTATGGAATTTCGCTTAACGCGAACAACGATTCCAGCAGTTACCTTCGCGTTTGGAGAAATGAAGGTGGTTGGAAGATTGCTGTTGATATGCTGGAAGAATTTCCAAAAGAATAATCAAACCAAAAAACTGTGAAATTCTTACTAACGCCGCAATAGAAAAGTTATCCGTAGGAAACATTCAAAACTGTGTGTAGAAGGAATTACTCTAGGAGGGTTTAGATTACCCGCTTTGTTGCCGATAAGGAGGTTTAATGAAAGAGGTGATGAGGTGTATAATATTTTTCTTTATTACAGCGCTCGCAGTAAGTCAGGAAATATCGCTTCGTATGAATAGTCTTACTGCGGTAAATGTTACGATGGAAGAAGTGTCATACCGAATGAAAAAAGCGATTCGGTTGAAAGAAATGGAGCAAGGCGGGGAAAGTATTGCCATCGTGAATGGTCTTCATTTTTCAAACGGGACTATTGTAATTGAACTCGCGGGAAGTACAATTCCAAGCGCATCACCGACAGCTCGAGGATTTATTGGCATTGCGTTTCGGGTTCAACACAGAGATTCAATGCGTTATGATTGTTTCTATCTTCGTCCTAAAAATGGAAGGGACATCGATCAGTTGCGAAGAAATCATTCTGCACAATATATCGCTCATCCTTCATTTACCTGGCAGTATCTTCGCAAAGAATATCCGGGGAAGTACGAATCTTATGTAGATCTTGTTGACGGAGAATGGACGAAAATCAAGATTCAGGTGAAAGGTGAAGAGGCAAAACTGTTTGTCCATAATGCGGATCAGCCCGCGCTTATCATCAACAAACTGCATAACACGGAATCAGGAGGTGGTATAGCACTTTGGATCGGTCAGGAAACGGACGGATATTTCAGGAATCTAAAAATATCCAAACACTGACGCTTAATGTGACCTGATAAATACACTCACATCCGGGAATGCTTCTTCTTCCGAACCAGATAAAGTGATGAACCGTCGCAGCTCTTCAGTGGATCCTGTAAGAATAATCTCGTTTTCACGCTTCACATGCTGAACGGTAATCTTTTTCTCTGTGATAGCCTTTAATAGCCAGTCCGACTCCAGCATCGCCAGCGTCAGTGTGTCGCCATTAAGTGTCATTTTCGTAATAACGTGCATGGAGAGATAATGATGCTCCTTTGAATTAACGATGGGAAAGGAATCCAGAAACCAGTCCGATCCGATTTTTCCGGAAAGAACGGAATAGACGGAAGAATCTTTCTCATCCTTTGGACGGATCACCAGACGGTAATTGTTCCCCTGCAACGGTTCGAATGTGTACGTTTCTTCGTTGTTTTCCCAGGTACCAATCAAGGAAGCAAGCAGGACGGCTTGACGCTCTGAGAATAAAGGATGGAGTGAACGTGCAGGACAGCCAGAAAGAAGTGCAGTGATCAATAGCAACGGAATAATTCGAATCGGTTTCATACCACCCTCCTCAAGATTGATGTGGATACCCCCCCGGTACGTTTCTGCAGCAAATATCCCGATAAAGAATTCAAGAGTAAAGGTGTAAGAACCAAAAAAACGCAGGAAGGTGGATCGACTTAATAACTGATGTTTGGCAAAACAAACAATTGGTCATGGTGAGTACGGCGCAGGCTTAACCTCTTAGCTCATCGTTCTGCCAACGGCCTCCCTACGGGAGGCGCATCCTTTCCCGCAGGGATTCCTTCGGAACAAAAAGCTACGGTCTTGCTCAGGATGGCCATTTTTTCTGCACCGCGCCGAACCATGTTCCCAAAACAATTAATGCATGTGTAACATCAGTTAATAATAAAAATTTCGTCGTACTGACGAATGCATGCCGGTTAGGCAGGAGTCATTTTTTAATGGAAAGGATGCCGAAACACCAGCCTGCTTGTTTTTTAAATTTAAAGCAGCCAGCGAGAGTTCGGTATGACGGTGTTCTGTAGTTGATCTATTTTTAAAAGTCGCTTTTTAAAAAGACATGATTTTTATTGTAAACCGTATTCAACGACTCGTTGAATCTCCGGAAGTGTCTGCAATCGTTCCGGAGTCAGATATAATTGAAGATAGCCAGAATTCTGACGTTGTGAAAAAGTCTTTATCCACGCTGTTGCCTTACCGTTTTCATCGAGCGCTAACGCAGTCGAAACATCGCTAACCGGCATTCCTGTAATTGCAACAAAAGGAGATTTGAGTCCCCATATTTTCCCTTCATCAGTGATTGCAGACGAGTAAAATCCGCCGTGTGTGCGTAAATCTTTATACCGATACGGAATTCCTGTTTGTTCTTTTGCCTGATCAAAATTGATGGCAATCACCTGCTTCCCTGTACTGTCCAATTGATACGACGCAGGATTCATGCCGAGGACAACAATTCGTCCGCCTGATTTCAAATATGCCTGTAGGATGTTCGAACCGAGCGTATCGTGTGTGAGTACAGGAAGAAAATAATTTGTTGCAAAGACCAATACAGACGCAGTGTCACTGTGAATTCGAGAAAGCAAGAACGACTTCACGTCCGTTTCGTCATATAATTCGTAGCCTTCACGGATGAAATAATCCCGTACAGCGACATCCATTCCGCTCCGAAATGATTGAATCACCGGATTCTTCATCCAGAACACTGCCCGCTTTACTCCGCTGAATAATGGCGTCGATGTTCCGGTAGTTTTTAGAACATACAAATTGCCGTCATCGCTTCCGAAATACAATTTGTCCTTCACCGGTACAACGGAAGAGAATAGTTGCGGACCAATCTTAAACCGCCAGAGTTCTTTCCCTGTCATGACCTCCAATGCGTATACATATCCGTCATTGCTCGGTATGATGGTGATATCGTTTCCGGTTATCGCGGGCGAAGCCCATACGGTTGCCTGAGTCATAAAGCGCCATCGTTCTTTTCCGTCCTTCACATCCAGCGCATGAACAAATCTGCTATCCGATGTTCCGGTAATGAGAATGCCGTTCTTAACGGCCACGGTGGAAATCACCCACGAGAATTGATAGTCGTACTTCCAGAGCAACAAGCCGGAACTTTTATCCAACGCATAGAGAAAACCGTCACGGCTGCCAATGAAAAGAGAATTTCCGTAGATAGTGGGAGATGAAATTAATGCTTTACGATCGAATCCGAATTGTTCGTTTACAAGTGTATCGCCGATCGTCGCATACGACCAATGAATGTTCCCGTTAGCTTTGTCTAGAGCGAAAACATTTCCTGAACAATCCCCAAAGTATACGTTTCGATCGTCCAGCGCCGGTGTTGAACGGATTAACGACGGTACTTTAAATTTCCATCGTTCGGTTCCATTATTACTATTCAGAGCATAGAGATGTCCATCTGCGCTACCAACGTACATTGTCCCATTCTCTACGGCAGGTGATCCGATGTAATAATCAAATCCCCATTCATAGGGTAATGGAATTCCCAGTCTCTTTTTCCACAACAGCGTACCGTTTTTTAATTGAACTGCATATACCGTATTTAATCTTGATGTATAATAGACAATACCGTTTTCGATTGACGGTGAAGAACTGACAGGACTGTCCACACGGAATTTCCATCGTTCTTTTCCGGCAGAAGAAAGACAATAGACATATCCGTCTGAAGAACCGAAGACGATCATATCGTTGACAATTGCAGGTGTAGAACGGACTGCACCGTCAGTCTTAAATTTCCAATATAGCGAAACATCGTTCCGAACAGTCGCATCGGGATATGTGCCGGAATGATTACCTCCAGTTTGGAATTGTGATTGTGCTGTGATTGTGCTGCAAAGGATTATCATTGTTGAGAAAATAGCTGCGAACGAACATCTCATGTTAAGACCTTTACTTTGGAATAGTATGATGGAGGCAATCTTGGTGGGGAGAATGCTGCGTTAATGTATAGAATAAATGTATCACACGATAAATTATGTTGCAATACACAATTGTAGAACAACATCACTTCGATAAACGGCGAAAAATTACATAGCGGTCGCCGTAGACGATCGGTTGTGTGTAAGTATCCATCTTGAGAGTGGCAAGTATTTTTCTCACTGCTTCGGGATAACTCTGAATGTTTACGGAACCGATACGCCCTTCGTTTGTGCGGGAATATGACGTGGAGAATATCCGCACTGCGTCAGCGAAATTTTCTCCCTGTTCTAACATCTGATGTGCTGAATCTGCTTGTTCCGATCTGGTGCAGACTATTTCGGCGAGGATCATATACAACGGCTCGGAAAATCTGACAACGGCAGTTTGATGAAGCCAGATATTGATCGGCTTCTCTCCGGCGAGAGCCGGAGTATATCTCCATAACCGTATAGACGCAACGGTTGCCGAATCCCATTCGGCAACACCGCTTCCGTTGACAATGTGTACTTCCAAAACAGATCCGTCTTTCGATACATGAATCTCCAGAGGAATTCGCATGAACGGTGTGGTAAGCGCTTTTGGGAATGCAGGTAATGGATGCTGATACATCAACTGAGGGAGCGTCAGGTCTGCAGTACTTTGGGACGATGAACAGGCAGCAAGCAGGGTACACAGGATGATCGGGCAGTACACGATGAGAGGTTTCATAGCGACCTCCTTTAAATTGCTGTACAAATGTACCGAATATTTATGGTAGAAGCCAAAAAGGAGGAACCAATAATTCGTCCGCCATTCTTCAAATCTGCCATTAATATTTTTCGATGGAACTGCGTTTCCCGCTTTGCTACAACCAAAAAGCGAAATCTCTGACAAAAGTCATAGCTGTCCAAAATAAAACCCTTATTGGCAAAATTTATCGAAACAAGTGGGTTTATGGAAGATATGTTATGTTGAGAAAAGTAAGCCCACCCCTACATTTCTTACAGTGTTGGATGAGAAGTGGGAGGGAGCGAAATTTAGGAGGATTGAGTGAGCTTTTTCTCCTCCTACCAAGGGGGAGATACAGAGGGGGGCCTGAAATCATGAAGGGACTTTTGATGGCATTTTTTGCCATCTACGGGCAAGTGCGAACGGGATTCATCGCGCGCGTTACATTTCGCAAGGGTTCTTGTGCTTCTTTTCTTGTGCCGACCAAATCTTTATACCTTGTCGGCATTCCTTCGGAACCCCGTTAAGAAAAGAAGGAATAAGTTTTTCTCTTGTATGATTTATTTTGGACAAGTATGAACAAAAGTCTAAATAAACGTACAATAAAAACGATTATTATTTTTCTAAGAGGATCATCATCTCAATTTCACTTGTGCCGGGGAACATATCGAACGGCACCGCTTTTTTAGGAAGGTATCCGCATTCTTTCCATCGGTGCAGCTCTTTGGCGATGATATCGGAATTGCAGAAAATATGGACCACTTTTTGCGGCTGCTGATCGGCGAGTAATTCTATCACCTCTTCGGAAGTTCCATTTCTGGGCGGATCGATGAGAAATTTTAATCCTGCACTGGGCCGAACCTCCGGCAATCGATGAAAAAAACGGGGTAGGGTGTCAGCGGAAATATCGGCGGCGTGAAAACGTGCGTTGATAAGTTTATTCCGTTTGGCATTGTCGATGGCATCGCTGATGGAACTGCGGGAGAGTTCAATTCCGGTCACATGCTTTACCTCTGCTGCAAGCGAAAGAGAAAAGAGTCCGTATCCGCAATAGAGATCGAACAGCATATCATCTTTTGCCAACTGAAGCAGAGATTTTGCGGTAGAGACAAACTTCTCAACGATGGAATGATTGGTTTGTGTGAACGACAAGGGGGAGTAGAGGAATTTCACTCCGCCGACAGTATGAAAAAGTTTGTCGTTTCCATAGATTTTTGTCAACGGCTTCGGATTGGATTGAACTCCTTTTCTCGGAGTTCCGGAGAGATAATAATTCGAGCGTTCTTCATCCACGAACACATATACCCCTTGCACATTTTTCGCTTTGAACGTTAGCGATTTTGACAACGCATTCACTTCCCGCCGGTTGGCTGATGAAAAATGATTCATGTTAAAAATAACAATCGCTTCCCGGTCGTCCCCTTTGACAATTACATAATTGAATTCTGTAACCAGATTGGACTGTTCTTTTCGCTGCAGCTGTTCCTGAATTACTGAATAGATGTGTGCATGGGATTTTGGTTCAATCACACATTCCTGAATGTCCATTGGGTAACTTTTAGACGAATCGTCGTCCACACCGATCAATCCAAGGAAGAACCGGCGTCCTACAATGAACGCTTTCCGTTTACTTACCGTCCGGTAATTTCTGCCGAGCGGTGATGCAACGAGGGAGTCGCACGGAATATCTGTTCCAAGTGATTGCCAAAATGTGCTGATTGCCGTCTGTTTATCCCGCAATTCCGCTTCATAATCAATTGCGGAGGCAAAACAGAGAGAACAGCGCTTCTGTGTGGACGTTTGGCACTCGCCGGTTTGCAAACGGCGGTGCGATTGTTTGGAAGCGGAAGAAGCTAGTAATTCTGAAAGTGTTTTCAAGGAGGATTTCGGGTTCAAATTATCGATTAAAAATGATTCGGTGTTTTTAACTTACGTCAATTGTTCGTACATTTCAACGAGAATATGAAATTTTACCGAAAAATTAAGAAACAAGTTAATCCGGAATACATTGCCGAAACAGTGAAAGAAAACAAACGGGCCAGTGCCATCGTTGCCGCTGCGTTTCTGTTGTTTCTGTACGTGATGTTCAATAATAACGGTATCGTTGCACGAATCCGCCTTGAAATGGAAAAGACCGACGCGCTGGAACAAATCAAGATTGCCGAAGATGAGCAGCTTAAACTGAAAGATCAGTCCAAAGCGTTGGATGGTGATCCGAAAGCGGTGGAAAAAGTGGCGCGGGAAAAATACGGCATGGTGCGCGAGAACGAAAAAGTGTATAAAGTAGTACCAAAAAAATAGTTTCTATTATCAAGATTCATAGCTGTCTGAAATAAAACCCTTATTGACAAAAATTTATCGAAACAAGTGGATGTATGGAAGATATCTTATGTTGAGAAAAGTAAGCCCTCCCCTACATTTCTTACCGTGTTGGATGAGATGTGGGAGGGAACGAAATTTAGGAGGATTGAGTGAGCTTTTTCTCCCCCTGCCAAAGGGGAGAAAAAGAGGGGATCTGAAATCATGAAGGGATTTTTGATGGCGTTTTTGCCATCTACGGGCAAGTGCGAACGGGATTCATCGCGCGCGTTACATTTCGCAAGGGGTTCTTGTGCTTCTTTTCTTGTGCCGACCAAATCTTTA
>JALNZH010000178.1 GCA_023229405.1 Bacteroidota bacterium | reverse complement strand
CATCAATGAATTGAATATCTCACCAGCCTCCATCGAAGAGTGGGCGCATGCAGGTTGGATCGACCTTCGTCCCGCAAACATGCAGCTATGGAAACAGCGTCTGCACGAGATTAAAAAGGAAGTGGAATTGTATATTGCCAACGATACCAGTTCACGCAATTTTCGCACGATGGAATATTGGTCCAACTTCAATGATATCGACGCCGGAAAAATCGTCGGATGGATCTTCACGGAAGAAGAAAAAGGAAAACGGATGAAATAATACCATCCCAAAGCACAACAAAACACTAAACTCCACGATCTATTACACACTTGCAGAGGTACTTATGAAATATCTTCGGAATATGTGGGCACTCGTTCTTTTCCTGTTCGGCATTTCGCTAGCCGACGAGGGAATGTGGACATTCGACAATCCGCCAAAAAAACAATTAAAAGAAAAATATGGCTTCGATATCACCCAGGAGTGGCTGGACCATGTCCGCATGTCTTCCGTTCGATTTAATGACGGCGGTTCCGGTTCGTTTGTCTCATCGAACGGACTGGTGATGACGAACCACCACGTGGGACTCGGACAACTTCAGAAGATGTCCAAAGAAGGAAATGATTACGTTACGACCGGATTCTATGCAAAAACAAATGCTGAAGAGGTGCAATGTATCGACCTTGAACTAAACGTCCTGATGGCGATGCAGAATGTTACTGATAACGTAGTAGAAGCAATAAAAGGAAAAACAGGCGGAGATGCAGCGAAGGCACGCCGCGCAGTGCTTGCCCAGCTGCAAAAAGAGATCGGCGAGAAGACTGGTATGCGTGCCGATCTTGTGTCGCTCTATAATGGAGCAGAATATTGGATCTACTCATACAAAAAATTCACCGATGTGCGCCTGGTGATGGCGCCGGAACAGCAGATTGCATTCTACGGCGGCGATGCAGATAATTTCACTTTCCCGCGATATGATCTGGATATGTGTTTTTTCCGTGTTTATGAAAACGGGAAACCGTTCATACCAACACATTATCTAAAATGGAAAACCTCTGGTGCAACTGATGGAGAACTTGTTTTTACCTCCGGACATCCCGGTTCCACCGCCCGTCAGCAGACGGTTGCGCAAATTGAATATCTCCGGGACTACCAGTTGCCGTTCCAGTTGAAGAATTACAAACGGCGTCTTGAAGCGTTAAGAGTGTACGCCGCCCATGGCGAAGAACAACAACGGCGTGCATTATCGCTAATCTTCGGTTTGGAGAATTCTCAGAAAGCAATCGGCGGTCAATACGGCGGATTATTAGACAAAAATCTGATGACAAAAAAAATGAATGAAGAAAAAGCGCTGCGCGATAACGTCAATGCCAATCCCGAATTACAAGCACAGTTCGGCTGGGCATGGGATTCCATCGCAGCAGCGACCGAACGGAATAAAAAAATGTTCAATCAACTCATGTATCGCGGAGTTACAGGATTGCTTGCTCCCCGTGCGCTGACGATTGCCCGATATGCAACAGAAATGAAAAAACCGAACGGCGAACGGATTGCACAATTCCAGGACGCCAACCTGAATGCAACATTGGTAAATCTCTATTCACCGGCGCCGATCTATATCGATTTTGAGGAAGTGCAGCTGATCGACCGATTGAAAGAAGCGGTCGAAATGCTTGGCCTGAACGATCCATGGGTGGTTGCTGTGCTGGAGGGTCGTACTCCGGAAGAAGCCGCTCGGTTCCTGGTAAACAATACCAAAATGAGCGATATCGCTTTTCGCAAATCGTTAATCGAATCAGGCAGCGACGAGATTTTGAAATCAACCGACCCGATGATTGCAATGGCGTTGCGTATTGCGCCAATCGGAGACGAAATGAGAACATGGCAGAATCTGAACGTGAACGGTACACTTACCATTGCCACGGAAGCAACCGGGAAAGCCCGTTTTGCCGTCTATGCGAAGGAACTTCCCCCCGATGCAAATTTCACACTGCGTTTGTCGTACGGTCAGGTGAAAGGATTTCCCATGAACGGCACAAAAGCACCGTGCATGACCACCATGTACGGATTGTATGATCGCGCCTTTAGTTTCCAGAACAAAGATGAATTCGAACTTCCGAAACGGTTTAATGAAGGAATCGGGAAACTGAATCTTTCTACACCGATGAATTTTGTCACTACGAACGACATCATCGGTGGAAATTCAGGTTCGCCCGTTGTGAATGCGAATGCAGAAGTCGTTGGATTAATTTTTGACGGCAATATCGAAAGTCTTCCGGGACGGTTCACCTTTTCCGAGGAAAAGAACCGCGCAGTTTCAGTCCATACCGGTGTGATGATTGAAACGATGAGGAAACTCTACGATGCCAATCTTCTTGCAGATGAACTGGAAGGAATCGCCTCCAAACCGGAATTAAAAAAAGAAACACCGGCAAAACAATCAAAACCGGCGCAAAAGAAAAAGAAATAACAATACGTTTTTATGACCGTTACCTTTCAGGTAACTGTCACTGCTCAATTGAGGCATTCCGTTCATTCGGGATGCCTTTTTTGTTATCGAGATTTTTTTATATTACGGTATGAAACAATTCGAACGATTAAACCGACTGCCTCCGTACGTGTTCGCCGTGGTGAACGAACTGATGTTTGCCGCACGGAAAAGCGGCGAAGATATTATCAACCTCGGCATGGGAAATCCTGATCAGCCCACACCGCAGCATATTGTGGATAAATTAACCGATGCAGCACAAAAAGGATCGAATCACCGCTACTCCGCTTCCAAAGGAATCTTTAAACTGCGTCTTGCGGTGTGCGACTGGTATCAGCGAAAGTTTAATGTTCAACTCAATCCTGAAACGGAAGCCGTGGCAACCATCGGATCGAAAGAAGGACTGGCGCATCTTGCGCTCGCCGTCTCCGGTCCGGGAGATACGGTCCTCTGCTCCACTCCGGCTTATCCAATCCATCCGTATGCGTTCGTGATCGCCGGAGCGCAGGTTATCCATATCAATCTCTTCCCGCAGGAAACATTTTTGCAACGGGTTGCCGATGCGTACCGGAACACGCACCCCAAACCAAAGTTTCTCGTGATAAATTATCCGAACAATCCTACCACGGCTACGGTCGGACTCGATTTTTTTGAAGCTGCCATTGCATTTGCAAAAGCGAACGATCTCTACATTATCCACGATCTGGCGTACGGCGATTTGGGCTTTGACGGATATCAAGCTCCTTCCATTCTACAAATCCCCGGTGCAAAAGATGTAGCAGTGGAATTTTCGACATTATCGAAAAGCTACAACATGACCGGCTGGCGCGTAGGATTTTGCGTCGGGAATAAAGATATCGTTGGCGCTCTCGTAAAAATTAAAAGTTATCTGGACTACGGAATGTTTCAGGCAATCCAGATTGCTGCCATCGCCGCATTGAACGGTCCGCAGGAGTGCGTGGAAGAAATCAGAACAATGTATGAATCCCGGCGCAATGTGCTGGTGGAAAGCTTAAACAAAAGTGGCTGGAAGATTGAAAAGCCGAACGCCTCGATGTTCGTCTGGGCTGAAATTCCTGAAGCAATGAAAAAAATTGGATCGCTGGAATTTGCCAAGCTGCTGGTGAAAGATGCCAAAGTTGCTGTTTCCCCGGGAATCGGTTTTGGTGAGGCAGGCGAAGGATTCGTCCGTTTTGCGTTGATTGAAAATGAAGAACGTATCCGTCAAGCGGTGCGTGGAATCCGAACGACGCTGCAGCGTGCGCCGGGAGTGTTATGAATTTCCGCCGCATTGAATACCGCACGGTTTTCATTATCACTTTGATGTTTCAATCCCTGTCGGCTCAGGATCATTTTAACATCGCACTTCGATTGGATTTTTCCTCTATTGATGCATTACTCGAATTGAGTGAGGGGAGGATTGCGAATGTGAACCGTGTTGCCGAGTTGCGGGGAAACCAGATTGCCGCAGCCACCAGCGCGCTGTTGGCGCGGGAGCAATATTCCACTCAGCGATTCGCCCAGGAATTGGAACGCTACAGAAGCGGATCGACAATGGCAAACGATATGTTCGGTTTAAATTCGGCACTTCGATACCGTGAACAAATTAAAGCATTGTCGCTTGAAGCAAAGCGGAGAAATCTGGATAGAAAAGTTCTCGCAACAATCGCTCCATTCTTTCCGGAACAAATACGAATCAACGCATCCATCCCAGTCTATTTCGTTGCACTCGGAAATGAGAACGCTGCGGCATTCGTCCGAAGCATTGTCTGGAGGGATAACATACCATATTTTGTTGGAGAAGGTGAAGGAGAACTGACCATTGTTGTTAATCTCACCCGATCGGTGCAATACATTCAGGAGATTCAGATTCAATTCGTCGACATGATGAGTACTCTCGCTCACGAAACATTCCATGCGGTTTTTGGAATTTATCAGCAGCAGACGCCGACGTGGAAGGAGATATCATCAAAACCAGAACCATACTGGATGCTAGCAGAATTAGTACAGAACGAAGGAATCGCTTATCTTATTTCGCTTCAGCAACGGACCGGCTCACACTTATCCGCCGGACAGCTCTCCTCCTCGAAACAATCAATCGTCGATCTCAACAGCGCTCTTAAAGAGCTCTCTTCCCCTTCGCTTACCCAAATACGTGCCAGGGAATTAATTATGAACTCCAACCTTTCCGGCTCGTACGAAAAGAACTACGGCGCCTCGGCAGGTTTGTTGATGGCGTATGCAATTGATGCGAAATTAGGTAGAAAAGCATTAACAGAGAGTCTTGATTACGGCGTAGGAGATTTCTTCGGGAAATATCAACAACTCGCAGAACAATTTGGAGAACTGCCGAAGCTTGACACCGAAGTAATAAAACTGTTTCAGCAGTAGAGATGTTTTCATACGGTTTTAAATGCAGATGTCCGATACCTATCACTAGCTCGGTTATAGGTGTCGGACATCATATTGAAACGAAAGATCTACTTTAGCAGTATCATTTTTCTGCTCTGCGCGAATTGCCCTGCGGTGAGTTGATAAAAATACACACCGCTTGCTGCCGGCTGATTGAACCGATTCTTTCCGTTCCATTCTACGGCAAATCTCCCCGCAGATATTTCCTCGTTTAGTATTGTCGCCACTTCCCTGCCGATGACATCATAAATCTTTAGCGACACCAACACTTGTTGGGGGAGCGAAAACTCAATGCGTGTGGAAGGATTAAACGGGTTTGGATAATTTTGTGACAACAAATAATCTGCCGGAACAACGGATAATTGTTCAGCAGCAACGCCGAGCGGCGTCAGTGTAAAGGATTTAATATCACCAATTTTTACGCTCAGATATTTTGTTAATCGAATGATTGTACCATTTGCCGGTGGATTACCGTCCCCCGATTCGTTCACAATAGCGATATCTTTTGCTATGTGATTGGCGCCATTAATATATCTCGCTTTTACTGCATTTGATATCGGCGGAAAGACCGCATTTGTCGGTGAATAATATGAAAGATCAGTATTCGTCGTCGTGCGTGAATCACAGATACCGGAGATATTATCGAAAATAGGTTTGCCATTCCAAAAACCATTGACTGGATCAATGTTCCATACTGTATCGGTTGTTGTACCATTCGTGATCACCGGTATCACACGAACTGTATCTTTAAATACGGCAAAAGGAACCCGGATAAATTTCGCTAAACTCGGAAGAGTTGCGGCAGTAATCGCCCAATGTGTCCCCGATAAAAACCGGATTTCTATATTTGACTCATCATTCTTCGCGGCGGCCATTTCTAATGGTAAAATTCGATACGTATTTTCAGGATTCACTGTGTTGAACACGTTTGCCAGCGATGGAGCTGTTTGCATTACGGTTTTGGCGCCGATAGGTGCATTTCCCACAAAGAGTGAAAAACCGATGAGGCGATTTTCCTGATAGGAAAAAATATTATTCCCATAGCTCTCATTCGGAAAGTTCTTTCGTGAGAGTAATCCATCCGAAATTTGACCCCGTATCTCTCCGGCAGGATTTGTTCCGGTCGTAACATTCACATACAGATTTCCTGCAGTAAAATCATCCACGAGCGAATCGGGGATTGACCACTGACCGGAAGAAACATTTCCAACAAAGGGCAACGACGTTACCATTGAACCAACAATACCGGTCCCTCCCTGGAATATTCCGGCCATTGTTACCGGACCAGTCATACCGGTGACAGCAATAGAATATGTTACCTGCGTTTTGGCATCATTAATCGTAAATGTTCCATACCCCAAAGCATTCGGGAGAGTATTGATTGGAGGAGTTTGGTTGGCTGCACTTAATGAAGCATAAACCGTTGCATAATCAATGCCGGATATATTCTTTACCACTGTCCAATTCCTTGTAGAATTATTTCCGCCATACCAGACATCATATGTTTCTCCAGCTATTGCAGGGTTATACAGCACAAAACCGATCAGTCCGTCATTACTTCCGACGATATTCAATGGCGTGATCTTGAGTGAATCGGCAATAAAGGATTGCTGCACGACCGGAATGCTCAACGGGACCTTCCAGAGATTACCGTTTCCATCCCGGATCTGGACTGCAAGCGGGTACGATCCATCCTGATAATTCAGAGGCACTCTGAATGAAAAAAATGTTCCAATATCATTTCCGTTATACTGAAGAGTCTTCTCTTCACCCGACGTCATGGCCCCAAAATCTCTTTCGGGGTTGAAGTCGACGGTTGAATAGACAGCAACATTCACATCCTGCAGCGTAAACGATGTATTATTCTTTACCGTCACACCATATTGAATATACTCTCCGTTGTTGACGATTTTGTCATTATTGATGTTATCGGAATATACCGTTACATTTTCTATCGTCACAGGACCGGCGATCGTTACCTGTTCTACCATTTTTTCCACACGTACTGTGCGGTCGGCAGTTGTCATGATGAGTCCGACGGAAACAGGAATATGACTGCGTGCAAATGCAATAATATTGGCATACACCCCGTCTCCGGCATCGCCGTCACTATGGGCACCGTCATCAAAGAGCGAAAGTTCGTCTCCGTAAATGATCGCTTTTAAAGTCGAGAACTTCGACGGTGTTGTCGTTGCTTTTATTTCAATGGTCGCGAGTGAATTCGGATAGGAGACATTCACGGATAACGACGGTGGGATCAATTGAAACAGCGTAGTATACATCGTCTGTACATACCGATCGTTCGCCTTCATCGCGGAAATACTTTGAATGTAATTATCGCCAATTCCGCCGACAACACCGACGACGATCTCCTGAGTATCGCCAAGTGCCATAGTAAATGGTCCGGACGTTTGCAAAATTCTTCGGTCAGCAGGCTGTTCAATTAATCCGTCAATCCATCGGGAATTTGTAAATGGATTAGAATTCGTCACGGGATCGCCACTCAGCCAGAACGACGTAGAAACCTTGGTGACCGGATCAATCAATTTTTCGGGAAATGGCGGGGGCTGAGGCGTTGGCGGACCACCTAAGAACATACTGTACCATTGCCAAGAACCATTTAAATTAAATCCTGGATCTGAATAGGTCCCGGTACTGGCAAAATAAATGAACGATGTCATCGGTAGATTTTTAAATCCTGGCCGGTATTTTAAATTGAATATTGCGGTGTCGTTCAGAGATTTTATGATCGGTCCCTGCAAAAAATCAAAACCAATCGCTGGGGGAATAATTCCGAATTTTTGGTATTCGATGTCGAGCGGTTTGCTATTATATACATATCCAACACTTAACGCAGTATCGCACCCAGCATAATCATCGCCGGCATCGCCAAGATCCGGATCAGACCAATGACAGAGATATGCATCGGTGAGCAATCCGTTGACGGGTGTCGTTGCCGTTCCTTTATATATGAGTTTAAATTTTTTAAAGATAATATTTCCTACCACACCAGTGTTATTATATCCCCAGATCGTCACTTGTTGTTCGAGCCCTAACGGTTTTGTTTTCCATG
>JALNZH010000177.1 GCA_023229405.1 Bacteroidota bacterium | reverse complement strand
TAGACTGCGGTACGTTGTCTGCAAGGACGACCAACCGGATTATTTTTTGAGGAGAATTACATGAAACTGATGCTTAAAGTATGGCGGCAAAATAATGCGAACGACGAAGGCCGGTTCGTGGAATACGCCGCCAACGACATCTCACCGGACATGTCTTTTTTGGAAATGCTCGATGTTGTCAATATGGACTTGGTGAAAAAAGGCGAAACTCCAATCGTGTTCGACCATGATTGCAGGGAAGGGATTTGCGGCAGTTGCGGCATGATGATTAACGGACGCGCACACGGTCCGGGCCGCGGTATTGCTACCTGTCAGCTTCACATGAGAAGTTTTTCAGACGGCGACGAAATTATGATAGAGCCATGGCGCGCGCAAGCGTTTCCAGTATTAAAGGATTTAATGGTTGACCGGACATCGTTCGATCGAATTATGAGGGCGGGAGGATATACTTCTGCAAAAACAGGAGGAATTCCGGATGGCAATACTATTTTAGTTCCGAAACCGATTGCCGATGAAGCGTTTGATGCTGCCGCCTGTATCGGCTGCGGAGCATGTGTTGCTGCATGCCCGAACTCTTCAGCGATGTTATTTGTAGCGGCAAAAGTCTCCCAATTAGCAGTTCTTCCGCAAGGTCAAGCCGAAAGGGAAACACGAGTGACTCGGATGGTGGCGCAGATGGACGAAGAAAAGTTTGGCAGTTGCTCTAACACGTATGCGTGTGAAGCGGAATGTCCGAAAGGAATTTCTGTTACGCATATTGCCCGGCTGAACAGGGAATTTGTTTCCGCGCAATTTTGATTGCGCATGCAATATTAAAAAGCCCGTATTGGTAATCATCAATACGGGCTTTGTATTTTTACTGCTTCTGCCGGATTAATTTAGGACGATATCTTCCGTAATGAATCGTTTCACCGACCAACCGCTTCCGAGCAATCCTAACAGCATACCGACTGCCACCATCACTCCATAAAACAGAATCTCAACGGCAAAAAATTCTGACATTTCAGCGCTGACAAATTTTCTAGCGAGGAAAACGATACTCCAGATCAAGCCAGCCGATAATAATCCACCGAGCAATCCGTGCAGCATTCCTTCAATCAGAAACGGCATCCGTATGAATCCGCGGGTAGCACCAACTAATTTCATAGTGGTAATCATTTTTCGTTTTGCATAAATCGTCAGTCGGATAGTGTTGGAAACGAGGAAGATTGCAGCGATCAACAGTGTCATTCCTATGGCTGCGCTGGCGCCAATAAAAATCTTAACTCTTCGGTCTAATATCTCCAGAAGCGTTTTCCTATACACCACATCATCTACCCCTTCAATCCCAGACAATGTTGCATGAACAGTGTGTGCGCTGTCCGAATTTTTATATTCCGCCGTCAGTCGCAATTTAAAGGAAGCCGGCAGCGGATTAAAATCCAACACTGAATTGATGTCTTCGCCGAATTCCTTTTTAAAGATCCTTGCTGCATCTGTTTTCGAGATATACTTTGCGCCGGCGATTCCCGGAACATTCAGCAGTGCCGTTTTAATCGAGTCGATGTGTGTTGAATCCGTTTCCGCAGCGATGAAAACTTCCATCTCCACCTTATCGCGGAACGACTGAATAATGGAGTTGGTATTGCGGTAGATAATTGCGAACAGTCCGAGCAGCAACAGCGAGATCGTCATGGTAAAGATCGTGATCACGGATGAGAGCCGGGCACGTTTGAAACCGGAAAAACCTTCTTTGACTGTGTAAAAAATTGCCATATTAATGTACCACCTTGCCAATGTCATACGATCCGAGTATTTTTAGGTACGTGGTGTGTGTTGCTAATTCTTTAATCGCCGATGCCAGATCCGGATCGCGTCGGTTCATGCCGACGTCGACAAAAAAGAGGTATTCCCAGGGTTTTCCGATAAAGGGGCGTGATTCGATCTTCAGGATATTTACACCCCGTTCAGCGAATAACGATAAACAAGATACCAGAGAGCCGGGGACATGGCGGGTGGCGAAGATGAGTGAAGTTTTTGCGTGTCCCTGCGGCGGCGCAAGAGCAGGAGACAAAACGATGAACCGGGTGAAATTTCTATGATCCGTTTCAATTCCTTTTTTCAGCACCTTCAGGTTGTAATGTTTTGCCGCCTGAATACTGGCAATGGCGCCGGCCGCTGATAATTGGCGTGTTGCAATCATTTTTGCCGCACCTGCCGTATCGTAATATTGATGCAGCGTTACGTTCTTTAATGTTCGTAGAAACTTGTCGCTTTGACCGAGTGCTTGTGGATGGGAATAGATATCGCGGATACTTTTTATGGGTGTTGACGGCAGCGCTAATAAGTTCATCCGGATGCGAAGTTTTACTTCACCGATAATATGCAGTGGATATTCTTGGAGAAGATCGAAGTTTTGATGGACGCTGCCAAAAAGAGAATTTTCGATAGGCACGATACCGGCGTGTGAACGTTTACGGTGCACATCTTCGAATACATCACGGAAACTTACGCGAGGAACAGGCCGGCAGGTGTTTCCGAAATATGCCATGGCGGCTTGTTCGCTGAATGCACCATATTCTCCCTGAAACGATATATTCAACACCTTCGTCATGAGTTTCGGTCCTTAAAAATTCGATTCGTCCCGCCATCGAGTGATTTTCCAAACATCGGCTATCTGGGATCGTTCAAGAGTCCAATTAGCATATCCATCCACCCGTACAATATCGTTGGTACTAAACGTCACGGTCAGGTTAAAATTTCTGACTATTGTCGCTTTCAGACTATCCGGTTCAACAGTAGAAGAAATCATGGAGTTCCACACAAGGTCGAGACGCTGTACATTCTGGAAGAGGCCATACGATGTCCGAATATCCTCGTCCTTTCCCCAGAAAACGTCGACGCCCTTTTCGTAATCTCTATAAATAAAAATAAAATTATTTGCCAGTAACTGACCGTAGATCGTCGAATCCCGGAAGGCATACGCTTGTCTGAAATTCTGATACACACCGTCAATTTGCCGCTGATCGCCAAGGATGGATGTTCCGGTGGAAGCGGAAAGATCCAATGCCGGCGCAAATGGATTTTCGCAACCCGTGCCAAATATAATAATGCTGAAAAATACAATAAGCCAAGTCACTTTGCAAATTGTCCTTTCAATTCGGACCAGCTGGAGTCTTTCTTCGTTTCATAGTCGATCCATCGGTATATTTTCCAAATGGGGTTGTCCTTCCCCGGTGACATCGTAATTTCGCATCGTCCTTCGAATTGTTGGAGTTTCACATCGCTACGGTTATGCGGGATAAACAAAGTATAGGTAAAAGTATACTGGGCTGAATCAGGCTCACGCGCAATTATTTGCGGTACAGATGTGACAATAAACTCAATTGACGAAGAAATACCAACGGCAGAAATGGCGTTACCAAAATATTCTGTTTCACTATTTTTATTCCAAGACATAAAGACGGACGAATATCTGGCGCCTGAAGATTGCGTCGGTATGAATGTAAAACTCTGTACATGAGTCACTGTATCGGCAAAAAGTTTTCCATACTCCTGGATATTTTTTTGTTTAAAGGCCAGGATAAAATTACCATAAAGGATTTCCTTCGAAAATGCAGTCTGGAGGGTTTGATTTCCGGAAACGGGATTTTCCGCATCGCGCGTATCAAAAAGATTGCAAGAAAGCAGGAGAGTACATACTAGAACAATGTAGAGTTGGCTATAACGCAACTCGGCCCTCCAGCGCTCGCGTGAGTGTTGCTTCGTCGGCGAATTCCAAATCGCTGCCGATTGGCAGACCACGTGCAATTCGCGTGACATTCATGGACAGCGGTTTCAATAATTTTGCAAGATATAACGTTGTCGTTTCCCCCTCCACATTAGGGTTTAACGCGAGGATGATTTCCTGCACATCGTCGTTCAACCGGGTGAGAAGTTCTCTCACTTTCAGGTCTTCCGGACCGACACCATCAAGTGGAGAAAGTGAGCCGCCGAGCACATGATATAATCCGTTAAATTCATGCGTCTTTTCAACGGCAATAACATCGTTGGGTTCTTCCACAACACAGATTATTTTGCGGTTCCGTTTCTGCCCGGAACAGATGGAACACGGATCACTTTCGGTGATGTTGAAACAAACGGAACAATAACGGACTTTGTTTTTCACATCGACAAGAATTTTAGCAAAGTGTTCCACCTCTTCCTTCGGCATTTTCAGTACATGCATTGCAAGCCGCTGCGCTGTTTTTCGTCCGATGCTGGGTAGCGAGGCGAATTCTTCGATTAATTGTTCAATAGTTTCGGAAGTAAAGATCATAGAGTCAATTTCAGAATATTAAATTTTAAATTATCAGTTTAGCTAATTGCAAAATTTCATCGCGGTCGGATACATGCCGATGTCATAACGATATTTCGATATTCAGCCGAACATTTCCTGTTCCACTTCCTGAAAGATAATATGTCCGATGGTGATATGACCTTCCTGAATCCGTTGTGTATCGTTGGACGGCACAATGATTGGCAGGTCACACATTCCCTTTGCCGCACCACCGTCTTTGCCCAGGAATCCAATTGTCGCCATCTTCATTTCACGTGCTTTGGTAAATGCATTGTTCACGCTGGCGGAGTTTCCGCTGGTCGAAATACCGATTAACACGTCTCCTTCATTTCCCAGTGCCTCTACCGAGCGGGCAAATACCTTATCATAACCGATATCGTTTGCGCCTGCAGTGAGGTTCGAGGCATCGGTTGTCAATGCAATGGCTGGAAGACCCGGACGCATAATGGTGGGGGAGAGACGGATGACACACTCCGTTGCCAAATGCTGAGCATCAGCTGCGCTGCCGCCATTACCGCACAACAAAACCTTTTTTTTATTTTTGAATGCTTTGATAATGATATCGATTGCTTTGGAGATATCTCCATTGCAGTGTTCGGCAATCTTCAGTTTTGTTTCAGCGCTGGCTTTCAGCGAATCCTGAATGAAAGATTGACGATAGACAAGGGTAAGAGGTAAATGTGCCATAAATTTCCTACACCACAGAGGCACGAAGACACAGAAAGTATCAAAGTTCTATGAATGAGCCATTTGCGGGTTACTGTTACTTGCTGTGAATTGCTGAAGCGAATTCTTTCATCAATGTTGCACCGCCGTTTTTTTCCAGAACTGTGCCGGTGACGATGAATTTTGCGCCTGCGTTAACTTTTTTACGTGCATCATCTGGAGTCTTTAATCCTCCTCCAACAATAAGCGGGACGGAACAATGTTTTGCCACCGCGCCGATTATTTCATCCGGAACCGATTGTTCCGCACCACTACCTGCTTCGAGGTAGATCATTTTAAATCCGAGTATTTCCGCGGCCAGAGCATGTGCGACGGCGATATCCGGTTTGTGGCGCGGAAGCGGGCGCGTGTTACTGATAAACTCCGCCGAAGTAGTTTTCCCGGATTCTACGAGCATATAGGCGGTGGAGATTGCTTCCAGCCCGATCTTTTTTACAATTGGCGCAGCAAGCACTTGATTGCCAATGAGGAGTTCCGGATTTCGTCCGCTGATGAGTGAGAGAAACAGAATTGCATCTGCTGCTCCGGAAATTTGCATCACACCGCCCGGGAAAATCACTACGGGAATATTCGAATGCTGTTTGATTGTCCGGATAGTCCGTTCGAATGAATCGTCGACAATCAGACTTCCCCCGACTAGAAAAACATCAGTGCCCGCTCCGGTTGCCTGTTCGACAAATGATGGAAGCGCCTTTTCTTCGATCTTGTCCGGATCGATGAGAACACAATACGATGCACCTTTTGCGGAAACAGTCAATAATAACGATTGATAGACAGACATCAGTTTATGAACCCTTTCAAAATTTCAGAAAATTTCTGCAGAGTTTCATCCAGTTTTGCAACATCTTTGCCACCGGCAGTGGCAAGATGCGGTTTCCCACCACCGCCGCCATTCAATTGTTTTGCCACAGCGCCGACGATTTTACCAGCTTGCATGTTCTTTGTTTTAATCAGGTCATCACTCACGATACAAACGAGCGCGACTTTTTCATCAATCACCGAAGCGAGCAGGCCTACACCGCTGCCGATCTTCGTGCGAAGCGTATCACCAAGTGATTTGAGCGCCTCGACATCGTTCGCAGCAATTTTCGAGCTGACGACATTAAAACCATTCACCTTCAATGCAGAACTGACTAACTGATCGATATCTCCGGATGCGGAAAGAAGTGCGGCTTTTACCGATTCTTTTTCGATCTGTTTCTTTTTATCGTTTAATTCCAAAATATAATTTTCCAGCGCCGTGAACCTGTCGCGCTGTGCTATAAATTCTTTTTTCAGATCATCCGTAACAATGGCATGGGGAAGTTCCGGGATGTCTTCGAATTTGCGAAGCATAGTGTCCAGTCCGAGCGTCTCTTCATTGGAGAACGGTGATGGGGCGCCAAGATTGTTGTGCATCGTCTGGATTGAATCGATAATATCGTATGCATGTTCGATCCGATCGCGGTATGTTTTGTTTTGTATGTTCAAATACTCAACAGCGTAGGTATGTGTCAGCGCTTCTACTCGGCGGACGCCGCTGGCACTGCTGGATTCAGAGCGGAATTTGAAGAAGCCGATCTCATTCGTATTTTTTACATGGATACCGCCACAGAATTCCTTACTGAACTCTCCGAATTGCACGACATTCACTTTGTCGCCGTATTTATCACCGAAAAACATTAACGCTCCCATCTTTTTCGCATCGTCGAACGGAATATTGCGATGGTGCTGCAGGGTGATGTTCTCTTTAATCTTTTCATTAACGATATGTTCAATTTCAGTCAATTCCTGTTCGCTGACCTTTGCAAAATGGGCAAAGTCAAAGCGCAGATATTCCGGCGAAACAAGTGAGCCCGCCTGGTGCACATGAGTTCCCAGTGTTTGACGGAGCGCCGCGTGCATCAGATGTGTGGCCGAATGATTCCGCATGATTGCATAGCGCCGTTTCGCATCCACTTTTGCTTCCGCTTCGTAACGCGAGGAATATTTCGGCAGATCGGTAGCGAGGATGTGTATGTGGACTTTACCGCTTTTCTGCGTATCGATCACCGGGAATGCTTTTCCGTCAATAATGATTTCCCCCGCATCCCCCATTTGTCCGCCGGATTCTGCGTAAAATGGAGTTGCGTTCAGCACAACCAAATTATTTTCGGATGCCAGGATAGCTGATCGAGTATCCGTCAGATCATATCCGAGGAATTGAAATTCTTTTTCAAACAGTTCTGAAGGGAATTGCTTTGCCGCTTCTTTACTGAGCGCTGCAATCCGTTCGCTTTCAGAGATATCTCCTCCGCTGTGCAGTTTTGAATCTCTCGAACGCTCACGTTGAACATCCATCAACTGGGAAAAAGTTGCTGCATCAACGCTCAATCCGCGCTCGGAACATAATAATTGCGTTAAATCGAGTGGAAAGCCGAATGTATCGTATAATTTAAAAGCCGCTTCACCGGGGAATACCTTCGATTGTTTCAGTTCGACGACCGTTTGTTCGAAAATCTCAAGGCCGCGGTCCAGTGTTTGATTAAAACTTTCTTCCTCGCTTTTAATTACCCGCTCAATATGCGCCTGATGTTCTTTAATCTCAGGAAATACATCGCTCATCGTTTCGACGAGCGTCTGCACCAGTTGGTACATGAACGGTTCTCGAAGATTTAGTTTTCGTCCCCAGCGCGATGCGCGGCGCAGAATGCGGCGCAACACATACCCGCGACCTTCGTTGGAGGGTGTTGCGCCATCGCCGATAGCAAACGTGAGTGCGCGGATATGATCGGCGATGACGCGCATCGCGACGTCGGAATCCGTGTGGCTTGCATGATACCCGATGGATGCGATCTTCGCAATGTGCGCGATGATCGGGGTAAAGACATCGGAATCGTAGTTGGAAGGGAATTTTTTGAAACCGGATTTCATCGATTCCATCACAGCGCAAACA
>JALNZH010000176.1 GCA_023229405.1 Bacteroidota bacterium | reverse complement strand
GAAAACGACATTCACAATGGCGGTACTGTTGTTAGTCGCACCATCCCTTTTTGCACAGCAACAGTTTCCGTTGAACTTGCGATATGATATCGCGCGGTATTACGGTGATGAACGGAATATCTATATCGAATTGTACTATTCCTTCGATGTCTCTGCGTTAAAATACGGTGCAGAATCCGGTGGTATCATGGGTGAAGCAGTTGTTACCAGTGTGATTAAGCGGTCGGCAAATGATTCCATCGTTGCCCGGCAGGGATGGAGAATTCCATTTAACGTCACCGATTCCACCATGCTTCAGCAATCGCGGATGTATTCCGATATTTTTGCATTTTTGCTGACGCCTGATATTTACCGTGTGTACATAACGGCATCGGATTTCCATAACCCGGCTGTTAAAGACAGTGTTTCATTCCTTGTCGATATAAAACCTATGCTTGGTGATGCTGTTGCATTGAGCGATGTTCAGTTATCTACATCAATTATTCCTATGGAACGCGATTCAACGAACCGATTTTATAAAAATTCATTCGAAGTGAAACCCAATCCATCCCGGTTGTATGGGGCGCATCAGCCGGTGTTGTTCTATTATCTGGAAGCGTACAATTTAAAACTGAAGACGTCGGAGTATTATTATACAAAAGCAGTGATCACGAATGCCGTCGGGAAAGAAGTTATCAGTCATGAAAAACCGAAACGAAGAATGAATGCTTCGAGCGTTGAAGTTGGCAAAGTAAACGTTAATGCACTCCGTACAGGAACGTATACATTCACGTATTCAATTATCGACTCTACCGATGGTTCAATTGTTTCTTCGTCCGAACGATTTAACGTTTTTAATCCATCGCTTCCAATGGATACACTCGTGAATCCGAATGCGATGAATGTGGATGCGACGGAATATGCTACCATGAGCGAGCAGGAAGTAGACAAGGAGTTTGATCACGCAAAGTATATCAGCACACGAAACGAGCTGGAACAGTACAAAAAACTGAGCGGAGTGGAGGCAAAACGAAAAGCATTATTTGAATTCTGGACAAAGAGAGATGAAGACATGCAAACTCCGCAGAATGAAAAAAAGATCGAATATTTCAAACGCATAGCAGATGCAAATGCGCAGTACAAAACAGGATTTCGCGAAGGGTGGAAGTCTGATCGCGGCAGAGTATATATTATTTACGGACAACCGGATGAAGTGGAGCGACATGCCAACGAAATCGACGTGAAACCGTATGAAGTATGGTATTACAATGCTATTCAGGGCGGTGTGCAGTTCATCTTCGGCGACCGGACAGGATTTTCCGACTACATCCTGCTGCATTCCACACACAGAAATGAACTTCGTGATGAAAATTGGAGAAAGCAGATTCAAGCAAATTAGTTGCTTTGAGGCCGCAGTTTCCGTATTTTTGTAAATAATTATTCCACTATTTCCTTTAATTCTATCCCGAGAGGTAGGAAAGGAGCTGCAATGAAAAAATCCCCCACTGCCAATCTCCATCTTCGCTATATTCCGGGAAATGGAGGTTGTTTCCCATGCTGACACAAACCGTAATCGATGCTAAAGGGTTTGTTAGAACCGTTAACCGATTAGCCCACGAGATTTTAGAACGCAATAAAGGAGCGGAAACCATCGGAATCGTTGGAATTCGTACGCGAGGCGACTTTCTTGCGCACCGGATCGCCGATAAAATTACGCAGATGGAAAACATTCCTGTTCCGATCGGCAGCCTTGACATTACGTTGTATCGAGACGATCTTCGCGGAAAAATCAACCAACCTCAATTAAAAACAACCGATATCCTTTATGATATCACACAGAAGAACATTATTCTGGTAGATGACGTTCTTTATACTGGCAGGACAGTCCGTTCGGCACTAAATGCCTTGATGGATATCGGTCGTCCCGCCAGCATTCAACTGGCTGTGATGATCGACCGTGGACACCGGCAGCTTCCGATAAAAGCGGATTTTGTCGGTAAAAATATCCCGACTTCTTATGACCAGCAAATACAGGTGAAGATGAGTGAGATTGACGGTGAAGATGCAGTCTTTTTGATGGAACCGGAAGGAGGTGTTTCCTGATGTCACTTTCCAGCAGACATCTATTGCGATTACAAGGAATGCCGAAAGAGGATATCGTCAAGATTCTTGACACGGCAATTTCCTTCAAAGAAATTCTTAATCGTCCAATTAAGAAGGTTCCTACACTACAAGGGAAAACCATTGTTAATTTATTCTTCGAGAACTCAACCCGCACCCGTACGTCGTTCGAACTGGCGGAACGGCGGTTATCGGCAGATGTGTTGAGTTTTGCCGCAGCTTCTTCCAGTGTCACCAAAGGGGAGACGTTGAAGGATACTGCCCGCAATATAGAAGCGATGAAGATCGATATGGTGGTAATCCGGCATAATGCGGCGGGAACGGCGGATTTTCTTTCGAAAGTAATCAGTGCAAATATCATTAATGCCGGGGATGGACAGCATGAACATCCGACGCAGGGATTGCTGGACATGTTCACACTTCGTGAAAAATTTGGCCATCTGGAAGGGCTTCACATTTGTGTTGTTGGAGATGTACTTCATAGTCGCGTCGCACGTTCGAATATTTTTGGTCTGCAAACGATGGGTGCGAAAGTGTCGGTCTGCGGTCCTGCAACATTAATTCCACGAGAGATCGAAAAGCTCGGTGTCGATGTATATCATCACATCGATGAAATTCTGCCAAAAGTTGATGCGTTGAACGTGCTGAGGATTCAAATGGAACGGGAAGCGGGAGGATATTTCCCATCGCTTCGTGAATTCCACCGGTTCTTCGGTGTAACAAAAGAGCGATTGGATAGGGCGGGAAAACCGATTACGATCCTTCATCCCGGACCGATTAATCGGGACGTGGAACTCTCCGCCGATGTTGCAGACGGTCCGCATTCCGTAATATTGGAACAGGTATTGAACGGTGTTGCCATACGAATGGCAGTGCTCTATTTGCTTGGCGCATCGGAATAAAGAATCGATGGACGATTGTTATCATCCATATCAACGAAGAAAGTATTGAACATGTCAAAACGAATAATATTACAATCCGGCAGATTAATCGATCCATCAACAAAAAAGGATGAAGTTACCGACATCCTCATTGTCGATGGAACAATAGAAACCATTCGCAAATCTATCCCAGCTTCACCCGGTGATCAGGTTGTCGATCTGAAGGGAAAAATAGTGTCTCCGGGATTGATTGATATTCACGTCCATCTTCGCGAACCGGGATATGAACACAAGGAGACGATTGAAACAGGAACTCTTTCAGCAGCACATGGGGGATTTACTGCCGTCTGCTGTATGCCGAATACAAATCCTGCCATCGATGATGAATCGATCGTCACATTCATCCAAACACAGGGAAAGAAAGCGCATGACGGAATTGTGGATATTTTTCCGATCGCATCTGTCAGTAAAGCCCGGGAGGGAAAAACACTTGCTCCCATTGCGGAACTTGTCCGTGCGGGCGCAGTTGGATTGAGTGATGACGGAGCCCCGGTGTTCGATGCAAAAATTATGCGCCGCGCTCTCGAATATGCCATGATGTATGACGTGCCTGTGATGCAGCATTGTGAAATACCCGAACTCGCACACGGCGGTGTGATGAATGAAGGGAAAGTTGCTACCGAACTTGGACTTCCCGGTATTCCGGGTATCGCCGAAGAAATTATGATCGCACGCGACCTGTTGCTAGCGGAGTATACCAATTCCCGGTATCATGTCTGCCATATGAGCACTGCCGTTGCAGTTGATCTGGTACGTCAAGGAAAGAAAAAGGGCATCAAAGTGACTTGCGAGGTTACCCCGCATCATTTTACGGTGACAGATGAGATTGTCCGGTCGTACGACACAAATACCAAAATGAATCCTCCGCTGCGCACGCAAAAAGATGTTGACGCGATTAAAGAGGGACTGAAAGACGGTACGATCGACGTGATTGCCACAGATCATGCTCCGCATTCGCTCGATGAAAAAGAGGTGGATTATATCCAAGCGCCGTTCGGTATTGTGGGACTTGAAACCGCTATCGGACTTACTGTTTCCGAATTGGTGGAACACAATGTTATTTCTCTTATGCAGATGATTGAAAAACTGTCGACAAATCCAAGGAAGATCATCGGAAAAGAGATTCGGATTGCAGAAGGAGAACCGGCAAATCTGTCATTTATCGATCCGGATGTTGAATGGAAAGTGGAGATTGCAAAGTTTAAATCAAAATCAAAAAACTCCCCCTTCGAAGGAAAAGGATTAAAAGGGAAAGCGATCGGCATCTACAATCATGGAAAGTTGATGTTGTATTGATGACCATCGTCCGTTCTGAAGTTCTTACGAAATTTCCTCAGTTATTGTTTGGAATGAGCACCGTTTCCGGCGGTGTGAGTGCTGGGACATTTGGTCTTAACCTCAGTTTTAATGTCAATGACGATCCAGCCAATGTCCGGGAAAACCGCCGTAAATTTTTTTCCGCTCTCGGTATAACTGAAGAATGTGTTGCGTTTACCCATCAGCAGCATACCTCCCATATTCTCTCTGTCTCCGTTCCCGGACAAAACGATACATGCGATGCGTTAGTGACCGATAAAAAAGGACTATTCCTTGCCATCAGTGTTGCAGACTGTGCGCCGGTGATGCTGTATGATCCAAGGAAGAGTGTGATTGCCGGAATTCATGCCGGATGGAGAGGAACTGCAAAACGGATCGTGGAGAAATCTATTCAACACATGATTCGGGACAACGGAACTGAACCTGCCGATCTTATAGCATTTATCGGTCCATCAGCAGGCAAGTGTTGTTATGAAGTGGGTGAAGAGGTTGCCGCGCAATTTCCGAATGAATGCTCCGCAAAGAACGGAAATGGAAAATATTTTCTTGACGTAAAACACGCAAATCTTGTTCAACTCCTTGAAAATGGAGTGCGTAATTCCAATATTGAAGTAAATAAGGACTGCACCATCCATAATCCGTTATTTCATTCTCATCGGCGTGATGGAAAAGGATCGGGCAGAATGTTTGCTGTCATCGGCTTACAATCATAATGGTATAAAGGAATTATATGTGCGGAATCGTAGGATATATCGGTCACAAAAATGCACTACCGGTGTTGATCGACGGATTAAAACGACTTGAGTACAGAGGGTATGACTCATCGGGTGTGGCAATACTTCGCGATGGAAAACTGTTGTTGCAAAAAAAGGTTGGTAAAGTAACAGAATTGGAAAAGTATGCTATACCGAAAGATTATGAAGGAATGATCGGAATTGGACATACACGGTGGGCGACACATGGCGAACCGAGTGATGTGAATTCTCATCCGCATACAAGTGCAGACGGCACCATTGCCGTGATTCATAACGGCATCATCGAAAATTATCAAGTGATCAAAACGAAGCTTCAAAAGCTTGGATACAAATTCGTTTCGGCAACAGATACTGAAGCGTTGGTCCATCTTATTCAAGAGATGAAGAAAGTTTCCGGCGATCTGGAAACCGCCGTTCGCCTCGCCCTTCGGCAGGTGGAGGGGACATACGGTATCGCCGTCGTCTCTTCACAAGAGCCGGACAAGATCGTCGTTGCACGGAAAGGGAGTCCCCTGATCATTGGTGTGGGTGAGAAAGAACATTTTGTTGCTTCCGATGCCGCCGCTATTATCCCCTATACTCGACAAGTGGTATATCTGGAGGATGGTGAGATTGCCGTATTGTCGGTCAATGGATTTGAAACGAAGACAATTGATAATGTTGAGAAGGTAAAACAGATCCACGAAGTCACTTTTGAAATTGAAGAGATTGAAAAGGGCGGATTCGATCATTTTATGCTTAAAGAGATCATGGAACAGCCGGAAACGGTGAGGAATTCCATGCGGGGAAGGGTGCTGCCGGATTCCGGAAATGCAAAACTGAGCGGACTCAACGATGTGACCTTATTATTAGAAAATGCACAGCGTATTATCATTACGGCGTGCGGTACGTCGTGGCATGCCGGACTGGTCGGCGAATATATGCTGGAACAGTATGCTAAGGTGCCGGTCGAAGTGGAATATGCATCGGAATTTCGTTATAGAAATCCGATCATTAAGCCAAACGATCTCCTTTTTCTGATCAGTCAAAGCGGCGAAACTGCAGATACGCTTGCGGCGCTCCGCGAGGCAAAGAAAAAAGGGGCATCCATACTTGGTATTTGTAATGTCGTTGGCAGTACGATCGCTCGGGAAAGTCAGGGAGGAGTGTATATTCATGCCGGACCGGAGATCGGTGTTGCGTCTACCAAAGCATTTACCTCACAGTTGGTCGTTCTTTCGCTGATTACACTTCTTATCTCGCGACAGAGGAAGACTATTTCCGACGTGACGGCGGAAAAGATGTGCAAAGAGATGCTCGACCTCCCCAACAAGATTCAATCCATCCTGCGTGAAACATCGCATATCGAATCGATTGCCGAAGAATTTAAAGATTCTCACAACTTCTTGTACCTCGGACGTGGACTAAATTTCCCGGTAGCGCTGGAAGGGGCATTAAAGCTGAAAGAGATCTCTTATATTCATGCTGAAGGGTATCCTGCGGCTGAAATGAAACACGGACCGATTGCACTTATCGATGAAAATATGCCGGTGGTAGTGATCGCACCGAAAGACGGCACCTATGATAAGATTCTTTCAAATATGCAGGAAGTGAAAGCGCGTAAAGGGAAAGTGATTGCAATTGCGAATGAAGATGAACCACAAATCAGATCATTGGCCGACCACATCATTTTCGTTCCGCAAACAATTGATCTGTTATCACCGATTGTGAATGTCATTCCGTTGCAATTATTGGCATATTTCATTGCCGTAAAGCGAGGATGCAATGTGGATCAGCCCAGGAATCTTGCAAAAAGTGTTACTGTAGAATAAGTTGTTTCCACCGTGAAAACTTTGTATTTTTACACCGCAAACATAACAAAAAAGAAGGAAAATTCATCGTGTCTACAGATTATCGATTCAAAAATTCAGATTGGGCTTTAATTTTAGGGGCTTCCAGTGGTTTTGGCGGTGCTACAGCAGTGGAACTTGCCAGTCGTGGGATGAATATTTGCGGCGTGCATTTTGACCGTGCTGCAACCATCCCAAACGCAGAAAAAGTGAAAGCGGATTGCGAAGCATTTGGTGTAAAAACGCTGTTTTTTAATGTGAATGCGACAGATGCCGAAAAACGGAAAGAGATTGTCGACACACTATCGACACATATGAGCTCACCGGATGCTCAGGTAAAAGTATTATTACACTCGCTGGCATTCGGTTCCCTGAAACCGTTTGTATCGAAAGATCCCAAAAACCAATTAACGCAGGCACAGATCGAAATGACAATGGATGTGATGGCGAACGCACTGGTGTATTGGACCCAGGCAACCTTCAATAAGGGATTGTTGAAAAAAGGGAGTCGTATTTATACCATGACCAGTTCCGGTGGACACTCACAGTTTCCCGATTATGGAGCTGTCTCAGCAGCAAAGGCGGCATCAGAAGCATATATTCGGCAATTGACACTCGAACTTGGCCAATACGGAATTACATGTAATGCCATTATGGCCGGCGTAACGGAAACCGCGGCTCTGGCAAAGATACCTGGTGCAAAGAAAATGATTGATCTCGCAAAATCAAAAAATCCGGCAATGAAATTAACAACACCTGAAGCTGTTGCCAAAGCGATCTCTTTGTTGTCGCACGAAGATGCTTTCTTCATATCCGGCAATACCATTGGAGTGGACGGTGGGGAAGATATCGTTGAGTTCGTGGGCGACGTCGAAATATAATTCGCTGGCACATCACTAAAAATGAAAGAGAAGGATACCGCCGGAACTTGGCGGTATTTTTATCTATGGACGATCTTATTATTTCGCCTTTAATCGCTGTTCCGGAATCGGCTATTTCATTTTCCTACTCCCGGAGTGGTGGAAAAGG
>JALNZH010000175.1 GCA_023229405.1 Bacteroidota bacterium | reverse complement strand
CAAGCAGAAATTGTTCGTGCTGGGAATAAAGATCTCGGAGAAGACTCACTGGTTCATGTGCTGTTTAACGAATTGCCGGATCTGTTGTCGGAATCTTCGGCGAAGTTGGATATGATAAATACTTCGTCGGCGGCAAAATTTTTTCTGAGAAATTTGGACAGAATTTTTGTACGGCCGAACCCGGACTTCTACGAACCGCGGAGCGTAACAATTTCAGGAGAAGCGAAATTCCCCGGAGTATATTCGTTGTCCAAACGGATGGAGCGTTTGTCCGATCTTCTGACGCGTGCCGGTGGATTGACGGCCGATGGTTATTTACGCGGTACAAAATTGGTTCGCGACGGCATCACCTTACGCATGAACGCCGAACGGGCGTACGAAGATCCGGAAGGTGATGATGATATTATTCTGCAAAGCGGGGATCAAATCGCCGTTCCCTTTAAACCGAATACCGTACGGGTGACGGGAGAAGTGCAGAATGCCGGCTTGTACGGATATGTCGACGGTGAAAATGCTGAGTTTTATCTCAGCCGGGCCGGCGGATTAACAGACAGTTCCGATTTTGTTCTGATTACCTATCCCGAAGGATACATCATCAGGTCTAACGCCGGATGGTTTTCCGGAAGCCCGGATATACCGGACGGATCGGTCATTCATGTTACGAAAGTCCCACCGCCGCCGCCACCGGATCCGATCGCGGCCAACGGAAAAACATTTTTTGAAGATTGGAAGGATATCCTTGCATTATTATCCTCAACAATCACAGTGATGGTTTTGGCGAAAGCTCTGTAACGATTGAATCAATATTCTTACGCACCACTATTGAGATTTGTATGATAGAAAAAATTGTCGACACCGCAGGTAATGAAATTGCACTCATTATTCGAAAAGATTTTCACAGTGAAAAAACTGCATTCTTTTCCAAGAATGAATATTCGCAACAGCTAGGAATTATTTCCTATCCGAAAGACGGTTCGATTAAACCGCATTATCACAACAAGGTGCAACGGGAAGTGCAGTTGACGCAGGAAGTACTTGTTATCCGCCGCGGCAAAGTGCAGGTGAATCTATTTGATAAAGGATTATCGTTCCTCTGTTCAGTTGTGTTAAGTGAACATGATGTTATTTTCCTGATCTCCGGCGGACATGGATTTGATATGCTGGAGGATTCAGAAATGCTGGAAGTAAAACAAGGACCCTATAGCGGCGTGAGCAACGATAAAACTCATTTTTCTGGCACCATCGGAACGGAACCGAAATGAATGTCGATGAACTGTTTGCAAAACTGGAAGCGCTGCTCGTACTAACCAAACCGTACATTCTGCGGTTATGGGAAAAACGGTTGATTTTTATCGGCATTAATCTGCTCGGATTAACCCTTGTGCTTTTCTGGCTGGTGGTATTATACTCACCGGCATACGAAGCAGAAGTTGTGATTATGCCGGAATACGGCGGTACGACACCCGGCGGATCTCTCACGCAGATCACCTCCTTGCTTGGTGTTGCCGGCGGGACAGGTGCTCCGATGGAAATATATGAGCGGTTGATTAAAACGCCGACGATTCTTGAAAACGTGATCTATTCACAGTATTACTACGATAAATTGGGTGATTCGGTTGATCTGGCTACTCTCTTTAATGTACTGCCAAACCCGAAATTGAGGCAGCGGCAACAAACTCGCGGAATGCTGTTGGAAGCGATGGACAATCTTGACCAACTGATCAGTGTCTCGTTAGACATTCAGACCAAAATTCTTACCATCAAGGTAATTATGCCGGAAGGCCAGATGGCTGCCGATGTGGCGAACAACATTATTGCCTCATTAAATTATTATCTAAATACGAGAAGGCAAACGAAAGCGTCAAATCAGCTTTTTTATCTGGAAAAAAGAATGAGCCAGGTAAAAGATTCGCTGACCATTGCGGAAGAACTGTTAAAAGAATACAGAATTAAAAACAGGGTTATTACTCAATCCCCTGAATTATTGCTGGACCAAAGCCGGTTGATTCGGAATGTTGATATTTTGCAGACGGTGTTTATTGAATTAACCAAGCAATTGGAATTGATTCGTTTAGATGAAATTCGTGAAGCACCGGTATTGAATGTGCGTGAACCGGCGTACGATCCGATTGATAAAGTGAATCCGAAACGCCGATTGAAATTTACTGTGGGAATGTTCCTGTCGTTTATTGTTTCCATGCTCTATTGCGTTTTCCTCCCCGAAATAAAAGCTACATACAACAGGACGAAAGAGGTCTTTCTGCGCGTGTAGAAATGTGCCGTGAAATTACCGGCAACGGTCCGGATTTTTTTAACAATATTCGTTTACCTTTACATCGAAGGGATACCATTTTTTCTCTATGTCTCAAGACAATACTCAAGTTCCATCGGGGCAGCAATGGGATGTGGTTATCGAACCGCATTATCGGCTCTTCCATATCAATTTTAAAGAGGTCTACCGCTACCGGGATCTGCTGGGATTGATCGTCAAAAGGGACTTTGTTGCTTCGTATAAACAAACCGTGCTCGGGCCATTATGGTTTTTCATCCAGCCACTTTTTACCATGGTGATGTATACATTCATTTTCGGTAAACTTGCCGGATTTAGCACGGACGGATTGCCGAAACCGTTGTTCTATCTTGTCGGTATCACAACCTGGAATTACTTCTCCGAAACGCTGAATAAAACGGCAAACGTGTTTAAGGACAATGCATCGATTTTTGGCAAGGTCTATTTCCCGCGCCTTATTATGCCTTTGAGTATTGTCGTTTCGAATCTAGTGAAGTTCGGCGTTCAGTTTCTGTTGCTTTGTTTTGTGATGCTCTATTATGCTGCATCTGGAACGGTATTTTCCCCTTCTCTGTACCTGGTGCTGTTTCCATTTGTTGTAGTATTGATGGCGGCGCAGGGACTTGGTTTCGGAATGATTGTTTCGGCGATGACCACCAAATATCGGGATCTTGTTTTTTTGGTGACGTTCGGTGTGCAACTGGCCATGTATGCAACACCGGTTATTTATCCGTTTTCTTCGGTACCGCAGCAATATCAATGGATGATTGCATTAAACCCGATGACCGCCATTGTTGAGGTTTCACGGAAAGGTTTGCTGGGACACGGGTATTTTGATATACAAATGTTCGTGTCTTGCATTATTTTTACCGTCAGCATCCTGCTGATTGGTATTGTTGTTTTTAATAAAGTGGAAAAAAATTTCGTCGATACTATTTAAAGCATGAACACAGTTATTAAAGTCGAACAATTGTCGAAAGCGTACCAACTTGGTCAGTTTAACACCGGTACCATCTCACAGGATTTAAACCGCTGGTGGGCGCACGTGCGCGGTAAGGAAGATCCTTTTTTAAAGGTAGGCGAAAAAAATGACCGGACAACAAAAGGAAAAAGCAATGTTGTCTGGAGTTTGAAGGACGTCAATCTGGAGATTCAACAGGGAGATGCGATCGGCATTGTCGGAAAGAATGGTGCGGGGAAAAGCACATTGTTAAAAATCCTCTCCCGCGTCACATCGCCAACGCAGGGCACCGTGAAGATTAAAGGACGCATCGCCTCGCTGCTGGAAGTCGGCACTGGTTTCCATCCGGAATTGAGCGGACGGGAGAATATTTTTCTTAATGGCGCAATTCTTGGAATGCGTAAAAAAGAGATAGAGCGGAAATTTGATGAGATTGTCGACTTTTCCGGCGTTGAACGGTATATCGATACTCCAGTAAAACGGTACAGCTCTGGCATGTATGTGCGTTTAGCGTTTGCCGTTGCTGCGCATCTGGAATCGGAGATCCTGATTGTAGATGAAGTACTGGCGGTGGGCGATGCCGAGTTTCAGAAAAAATGTCTCGGCAAAATGCAGCAGGTCAGCAAAGGGGAGGGGCGGACAGTGCTGTTTGTTAGTCATAATCTTTCCGCAATTAAGCAGCTCTGTTCCAAAGGGGCATATTTACGCGATGGGGAATTGATTTCGGTCGGCACAAGCGAGGAGACGGTTATTCAATATCTTTCCTACCACCAGAAAAAAGGGATTGGTGATATTTATGTAAAGCCGGCACCGGAAGGGAAAGATCTGGAACTGATGAGAGCAGAAATTTTTGATCACGATGGCGTACATCGGAAACAGTTTGAGATTACTGAAAGTATTTCTATTGATCTAACAATACGATGTGTTAAAAAAATACCGAGTGTGTACGGTTACATCGTCGTGAAGAACCGACAGGAGGACATCTTGATTGAATCGGATTCGAACGATCTTCTGCCGAATCGACTTGAACAAATAACGGAAGGGGATAACGTTTTCCGCGTTGTCATCCCTTCAAAGGTACTTCCGTATGGCGAGTACCGCTTTTATATTTCATTCGCATCATCATTTTCCGATAGCTATTCGGTGGATGTTCCGGGGGAAATCTTGAATTTTACTATTGTCGACACATTAACGCAGCGGGGACACACACGGCGGTCTAAAACAAGTTCACTTTTACAATGGGAATTAAAAAATGCTCTCACATAAGTCAGTGTTGATTACCGGCGGGACCGGTTCGTTAGGAAAACATCTTACCAAAACCATTCTTTCCCGCTGGCCAGATGTGAAACGTCTGGTAATTTTTTCGCGGGATGAACAAAAACAGTTCCAGATGGCGATGGAATATCCGCACGACAAATATCCGAATATCCGGTTTTTTATTGGAGACGTTCGTGATGCCGCCCGGTTAAAGATGGCGTTCAACGGCATCGATTACGTTATTCATGCCGCCGCCATGAAACATATACCGATTGCGGAATACAATCCGATGGAATGTATTAAGACCAATATTGGTGGAGCGGAAAATGTGATCAATGCCGCACTCGATACCGGCGTACAGCGTGTCGTTGCGCTCTCTACAGACAAAGCGGCGGCACCGATTAATTTATATGGTGCAACGAAACTGGCATCAGACAAGCTGTTCATCAGCGCCAACAACATCCGTGGCAATAATCCGATCACCTTCTCGGTTGTACGGTACGGCAACGTGATGGGATCCAACGGTTCGGTGATACCGTTTTTCATGAAAATGAAAAAAGAAGGGAAACTTCCCATTACCGATCCGACAATGACCCGGTTTAATATCTCACTGCAGGGGGGAGTGGATATGGTGATGCATGCTCTCGAACATGCGTGGGGGGGAGAAATTTTTGTTCCGAAAATTCCTTCGTATAAAATTTTGGATGTGGCGGAAGCGATCGGACCGGAATGCCAAAAACCGGTTGTCGGTATCCGCCCGGGCGAAAAGATTCATGAAGAAATGATCACCGTTTCGGATTCTTATTTTACGTACGATCTCGGTAAATATTACGCCATTCTTCCTACAATCCATAAATGGAAATTGGACGACTTCATTGCGCATTTTCATGCAAAAAAAGTGTCTCAAGGATTTTCATACAATTCCGGTAATAACACCGAATGGGAGACCGTTGGATCGCTCCGTTCATTGATTACAGAACATTTGGATCAAAATTTTCATGTCTGATAACAGAATCATTCCATACGGAAAACAACATATCACGCAGGAAGATATTGATGCGGTTGTGCAAACGCTTACGTCAGATTATTTGACGCAAGGACCGAAAATTGCGGAATTTGAACGGGCATTCGCAACGTACATTGGCAGCACGTTTGCAGTTGCCGTGGCAAACGGAACGGCAGCGCTTCATCTTTGTGCACTGGCGCTTGGTGTGAACGAACAGAGCAAAGTAATCACCACGCCGATTACCTTTGCCGCTTCGGCGAACTGCGTGCGGTATTGCGGCGGTGAGGTGGTGTTTTCCGATATCGATCCTACAACGTATCTGCTGGACATTCACGCTGTGCGCCGAATGCTGGAAGCGGCGCCGAAAGGGACATATCAGGGTATCATCCCGGTCGATTTTTCCGGCCGCGCAATTGATCTGAAAGCATTTAGGACGCTGGCCGACGAATACGGATTGTGGATAATTGAAGATGCATGTCACGCCCCCGGCGGATTTTTTATGGATGGTGCAGTGCAGCAGCGTTGCGGAAACGGCAGCTATGCCGAATTGGCGATTTTCTCTTTTCATCCGGTAAAGCATATCGCTTCCGGCGAAGGGGGAATGATCACTACCAATGACGAACAGTTGTATAAAAAACTTCTGATGCTGCGAACACACGGCATAACCCGCGAAACAGGACTGTTTCAAAATAGTCCGTCGTTTGCCTCAAGCGAAAAGAATGAAACGACATTCCCCGGATGGTATATGGAAATGCAGGAACTCGGATTCAATTATCGATTGACCGATTTTCAGGCGGCGCTGGGATTAAGCCAATTGCGGCGTGCCGACATCGGGTTGGCGAGACGGAGAGCAATCGCTGAAAAATATTTCAATGCATTCAACGGAAAATCCTACATTACAGGGGAATCCGGCGTTGTGGAAGGGCATGCCTATCATCTCTATATAATAGAAGCAGATGACCGGCTTGGTTTATACCAGCATCTTCGTTCGAAGAATATTTTCGGACAAATCCACTATATCCCCACACACCTGATGCCGTATTACCGCCGGTTTGGATGGAAGGAAGGGGATATGCCGAATGCCGAACGGTATTATTCTCGTTGCCTCAGTTTGCCGATGTATCCAACGTTAACCGATACCGAGCAAGATTTTGTGCTCGATATAATTACACAATACTTTAAGAAATGACAGTAATTTTTTTTCCCCTGTCTTTAGGCATCTCAACCGCCGTAAACAAACGATAATGTGAATTATGAAAGTAAAATTTGTTGCTGAAGTTTCATCGAATCATAACAGGGATATAGAAAGAAGCAAACGGTTCATTCATGCCACGGCTGAAGCAGGCTGTAGCGGCGTGAAATTTCAATTGTTTAAAATTGATCAGCTTTTTTCCCATGAAATCCTTGAAAAAAGTTTAAAACATAGAAAACGGAAAGAATGGGAATTGCCAGTCTCGTTCATTCCCGAGTTAGCAAAATGTGCGCATGATTTGGGTCTTGAATTTTCGTGTACTCCGTTTTATTTGGATGCCGTTGATGAATTGAGCCCGTATGTGGATTTTTATAAGATTGCTTCGTACGAACTGCTCTGGAAAGAACTGTTTTTGAAATGTGGGAATACCGGCAAGCCGCTGGTCTTTTCCACTGGGATGGCGACTATTCAAGAGATTGAACAAGCATTTGATTGGATAACAACAACTCCATGCAAAGATCTTATCATCCTTAAATGCACCAGTTCGTACCCAACTCCAATAGCTGAAGCGAATCTTCAAGGAATCGAAACATTACGGAAGAATTTTGCATCCAGGCAAAATAACGTCAATGTTTCGTTTGGTTGGTCAGATCACACTGTTTCTAGCGCAGTGATTGCAAGAGCAGTTCATCGGTATGAGGTGAACTTCGTCGAATTTCATCTGGACCTAGATGGTAAGGGGGAAGAATTTCAGAGTGGGCATTGCTGGCTTCCACATCAGATAAAGGAAGTGATAAAAAATGTGAACGACGGATTTCTTGCGGACGGCAGTAGTGACATTACACCTTCTGAATCCGAATTGCCGGATCGGGAATGGAGAGCGGACCCGCTGGACGGATTACGCCCCTTCAAGAAATTAAGAGCGACTTTTTAAATGGAAAAATGTGCTATAGCCGTCATTCAGGCAAGAATGTCGTCAACTCGACTTTCCGGTAAAGTGCTGCTTCCGCTTGCGGGCCGTCCAGTAATTTGGCATATCGTTGACCGTCTGAAACAGTGTCAATATATCGATTCAGTGGTTGTTGCAACATCCACGGATACCAGTGATGATGTGTTGGCGGAGTATTTGGGAAATAATAATATTGCATGCTATCGCGGCAGTTTGACGAATGTGCTCGATCGATTCCTCGTAGCGCTGCATTCAACAACCAATCCATTCTGTGTACGTATTACCGGCGATTGTCCATTGATCGAACCGAAATTTAT
>JALNZH010000174.1 GCA_023229405.1 Bacteroidota bacterium | reverse complement strand
TCTCGTCAAAATCTCCGTGTTTTTTCCCTTTCATAACAACCAGATTATTCTTCACGCCGAACGTATTTAACACTTCGTGGAGTTTGGTAGCATGAATAAATGGAACAGCGTTATCTGCGTCGCCATTAATGGTAAGAACGGGCGGCGTAGAAGAATTTACATAGGTTAAGGGTGAACAGCTTTTAAATATCATATCTTTTTTGGTCGTATCGCCGACCAATGTATTTGTAAAATTAATGGAATTCCAGTACGACATTAATTTTTCTATATCGCTCACTCCAAACCAGTTAATAATTGCAGCGACGGATAATGTTCGCGTAAATGGTTTTTCAGGAATTATCATTTCACTATTCTTTGGCAAGAAACCGGTCATAAGAGCAAGATGTCCGCCCGCCGATTCTCCGGAAACAACGATTTTTGTTGTATCGAATTTATATTTGCCGGCATTTTCATAAATCCAATTCAACGCGTATCTGCAGTCAATAATGCACGCTGGAAATGGCGCTTGATTCAATAACCGGTAATCGATATTGACTACCGCCCACCCTTTATCGATGTACGGAAGGAAATTCAAATTCCTTACCGAACGGTTCAAGTTATTCCAGCCACCGCCATGGATATAGAGCAACACCGGTTTACGGTTGGGGGAATATTCCACCCACGGATCGCCTCCTAAATTTTTTGCTGGAATATAGGCATCCAATTGGAGATGTACACTGTCTATAATTAGGTAGGTAATATTTGGGATGACAATAGATTTGCTATAAAGACCTGCCACTGCATCGAGTTTCGAGGGGGGCTGATGTGAACATGAAACGAAGAGGACTATATGAATACAAATCAGGAACAATACTGTGGAATTATTTTTAGCCATACGGTGCGATTCCAATCTGTAGTAATTGTTGAATAGAAGCTATCTCAAAAACGAATAATAACTATCCTGCTCGTCTGTGTGTCAAGATTGATCTGTATGCAAATAGCCGTTTTGTGGCGGACAACGCCACGGCTTCATTCCATTGCTGAAGATCGTCAATCAATTTTTGACCATCAGCATCATACATAACGAGGAAATCTCTGCTTTTTTTGCTCAATGTTAGCCACATACAGACAGAGAATCACTTTGTCCTTATCCCGCGATGCGTTAAAACCATCTTCTGCTCATTCGTATGATACCCGGGACGCACGCAGCAGTATGATTTTCAAAAAGTAATTTTCCGTTGAACTCCAGATATAATGTATTTTCGGGTTGCTACATCTGTTCAAGAATCGGCTGAGTTTGTATTTCCAGATAACAGGTATCATTAAATCCGATATGTTTCGGCAATTGTCTCAAATGCGAAATGGATGGTGGAATGTTTAAGAAGTTGTGTAAATGATACGTGAGGAATGCCTCATTATCAAGAGCAGATCGCAGTGATTAACAGCAAAGCGTTCCCAACCGTGCCTTTCATGTGTATCACCCGATAAGGAACGAAGAAACCGAAGAATAATTGCCTGTATTTACGTGGACTGATTTTTTGTATATTCAGTGCACTATTCTAATATAAGGAACTTGATGTATGAACAAAATTGTCATACTACTATTTTCATTTTCTGCGCTGGCTCTCTCGCAGAAAAACCCATTCTCAATTGCAGACTTGTATAAAATTAAATCTATTACTTCACCGCAATTTTCTCCTGATGGAAAACGGATCGTTGTAACAGTGACCCAAAGCTTTTTGAAGGAGGGGAAAACGAATTCGGACATTTATCTAATGAATGCCGATGGCACGGAACAACGTGCAATAACCATAAATCCTGCCGCTGATTATTCTCCACTGTGGTCACCGGACGGCAAGGCAATCTATTTTCTTTCCACCCGGAAAAACGGTGTACAGTTATGGAAACTCCCTCTTGATGGGGGTGAACCGGAACAAATCACCAATCTCTCCTCAGGTGTTGATAATGTGAAATTGTCACTGGAGGGAAATGGATTCCTCTTTTCTTCCGATGTTTATCCGGAGTTTGGCGCTGATGACACCATGAATAAAAAGATCGATGAATCGAAAGAGAATGGTCCAATGCAAGCGCATATGGCAGACCATCTTCTCTATCGCCATTGGACATCCTGGGCAGATGGAAAACGCACTCACACATTTTACTTCAATTTTGAAACGAAAAAACACAGCGATCTAACCGTAGGAGATTTTGATGCACCTGGATACGGGATGAGTGCCGCAGAATTATCACCAGACGGAAAGGAAGTCTGTTTCACCTCCAATCACGATAGCGTGGAAGCATCATCGACGAATAAGGATCTGTTCATCGTTCCGACAACAGGCGGCGAAGCAAAAAATATTACGCAGACAAACAGAGCATACGACGGTGAGCCGATGTATTCCCCAAATGGGAAATACATCGCGTTCAAGACACAAATGATTGCCGGATATGAAGCAGATCTGTTTCGTATTGCTCTGTACGAGCGCACTACCGGAAAGATAGATGTGATTACCGAAGGAAAATTCGACAACTGGGTGGAAGCCTGCCAGTGGTCCCCCGACTCCAAATCGCTCTACTTTACAGCACAAGTCCAAGGAAACGTCCCGCTCTATTCCCTTGATGTGAAATCAAAAACAATTACACTGGTAGTAAATGTGAAAACGATCGATGCATTTGATATTGCACCCGACGGAAAATCTGTGCTCTATACTCGCCGCAGCATTGGTGAACCGGTAGAATTGTGGAAAGCATCGCTAGAAAAAGGGATGGCAAAAAATCCCGTTCAGTTGACCTTCTTTAATAAACCGGTTGCGGATTCGGTCGATATCCGCCCTGCAGAAGAGTTGTGGATTCAATCTCCGACCGGAAAAAAGATCCACACATTTCTCGTGAAACCGCATAACTTCGATCCAAAGAAAAAGTATCCGCTCATTCTCAATGTACACGGCGGTCCTCAGTCTCAATGGACTGATGCATTCCGCGGCGACTGGCAGGTGTATCCCGGTTCAGGATACATTGTTGCGTTCCCAAATCCGCACGGATCAACAGGTTATGGACAGGAATTTACGACTGCAATTTCCAAAGATTGGGGCGGGAAAGTGTATCAGGATGTAATGGCGGTGGCCGATTCCCTGGCGAACATTTCGTTTGTCGATGCAGGTCGGATGGGAGCAATGGGCTGGAGTTATGGCGGGTATATGATGATGTGGTTGGAAGGTCATACCACACGATTTAAAGCAATTGCTTCCATGATGGGTGTATACGATCTGCGGGCGATGCACGGAACAACGGAGGAATTATGGTTTCCCGAGTGGGATTTGAACGGCGCCCCGTACGATAATCCGATGTATCAACAGTGGTCGCCGAACAATTTCGTGAAAAATTTTAAGACTCCCTGCCTCGTCGTTACCGGCGAACGCGATTACCGCGTTTCGTATAATCAAAGCTTGGAGTTTTTCACCGATTTGCAAAAGATGAATGTGCCGTCACGGCTGATTGTCTTCCCGAACGACGGTCATTGGCCGAGCAATGTGAAATCCATGCCGCTCTATTATAATGCACATTTGGATTGGTTCCACAAATATCTTGGAGGCAAACCGGCCCCATATGATATGACGAAGATGGTGAGGAATCAGGCATTTGAATAATAATTTGAGTCATACTTGTCCAAAATACATCATACAAGAGAAAAACTTATTCCTACTTTTCTTGATGGGGTTCCGAAGGAATGCCGACATGGTATAAAGATTTGGTCGGCACAAGAAAAGAAGCACAAGAACCCCTTGCGAAATGTAACGCGCGCGATGAATTCCGTTCGCACTTGCCCGTAGATGGCAAAAAACGCCATCAAAAGTCCCTTTATGATTTCAGACCCCCCTCTGTATCTCCACCTTGGTAGGGGGAGATACAGTTCGCGCTATCCTCCCAAATTTCGCTCCCTCCCACATCTCATCCAACACTGTAAGAAATGTAGGATATGGCTTACTTTTCTCAACATAGCATATCTTCCATACATCCACCTGTTTCGATAAATTTTTGTCAATAAGGGTTTTATTTTAGACAGCTATGAATTTGAGTAGCTAATCATCTTCGGATGGTTTTCACCTTTTTTTGAAACCATCCGAAGGTTGTTGTTGTTGTCCATCAGTTGTTCCCACAAATACAACTCTGCATAAAAAATCTTCTGCTACGCTGCAAAATTCAAAAAATAATTCAACTATTTAGACATACCGTATTCATTATTACAGATCACTGTGTCTGATTGTTGGTATTTTTTTATCTTTTAGTTATTTCAGTCTTGACTGAAATAACTGAAATTCAGATATTGCATTACCTAAAGGAGACGACAATGGTACGATCCTCTATCAACGACGAAGTACTGCACTTTGCAGAAGATATGGGTGTGGTGATGGAGCATTCCGGTATTCCCCGCATCGCCGGAAAAATCTATGCGCTTCTTCTTATCATTCCCCGTTCGCAGCTCTCCGCCGACGAAATTGCCAACACATTAAAAGCAAGCCGTGCATCTATCAGCACCATGACAAGAGTCCTGCTCCAGGCCGATCTGATCGACAAAGTCGGCGTAACAGGAGACCGGCGAACATACTATAGAATCAAACCCGGCACTCTTGGAAATCTGCTCCGCGGAAGCAAGTCGCAGATCTCAGTATTTCGGAACTCTGTTGCACACGGCCTCACGCTTGTGAAGGACAAAAATTCGGATGCATACCACCGCCTTACCGATATGCTGGATTTTTATTCTTTCCTCGAACGGGAGTTCCCGCTACTAATCGAGCGTTGGGAAACAGAACGCCCGCGCCGCGCACGCTCATGATTGGAGAATGATATGAAACGCTCCATCCTGTTAGTACTCTGCATCCTCGCTCACACTCAGCTCTTCGCGCAATCAGCAAATGACATTGTTAAGCGCTCCGAAGATCTGCTGAAAGGAAAATCATCGTACGGAACATTCCACATGATGATCGAAACGCCTGACTTCACCCGCTCTATGGAAATGGAAACATGGTGGGTGGGAAATGATAAAGCGCTCATCGTTGTCACCGCACCGAGGCGTGAAGCAGGTAATAAAACCCTGAAAGTGAACGACGAACTCTGGATGTACCTCCGCAATACCGAAACAACCATTAAGATCCCTCCTTCCATGATGCTCCAGTCCTGGAACGGATCTGATTTTACCAACGATGACCTTGTGCGAGAATCCAGTCTTATTGATGATTATACAATGAAGATCGCCGCCGAAGAAATCGTTGACGGAATGAATGCATGGAAGATCGAACTTATTCCAAAACCCGATGCACCGGTTGTGTGGGGACGAATACTCTCATGGATACGAACGGAAGGATATCTGCCTGTCCGCGCTGAGTATTACGATGAAAGCAATGCACGAGTGCGCACGATGATCTACTCGGAGTATAAAAAAATGGGTGGCCGGATGATTCCCGCCAAATGGATGATGGTAAACGATCAGAAGCCCGGGCATCGGACCACGTTCGAATTTAAATCAGTCACCTTCGATGCGCCGATCAGCAATAGGATCTTCTCATTTCAGGAACTTGAGAAAGGGAAAACGCGGTGAAGATGATCATCACACTTGCCTGGCGGAATATTTGGCGAAACCGGCGACGCTCTCTCTTAACAATATTCGCCATTACTTTCGCATCGTTCGCCATATTGTTCCAGCGCGGCTTAGCGACCGGTACCTGGGAATTGAGTGTACAGCACAGTGTCGAGATGCTTTCCGGATATCTGCAGATTCAGCATCTTGGATATCAGGAAAATCCTTCCCTCGCAAAGAACCTTGTCTATCCCGCATCCTTTCCGGAACTACTCCGGCAGACCGACGGAGTTGTCGCTTTCGCTCCGCGCATTGCTGCGGATGGCTTGATCAGTTACAAGGACAAGTCGATCGGTACAATGATTCTGGGAGTGCATCCGGATGCCGAGCGCGGAGTCTCCCGCTTCCATCGACAGATCAAATCAGGCAGGTTCTTTACCAACGGATCGATCGATGAGATCGTTGTCGGCAGTACGCTGTTGAACAATCTTCATTCAAAACTCGGCGACACATTGGTGATACTAGCCCAGGGATTTGATGGTGTTTTGGGTAACCTTTTATTTCGCGTTGTCGGTACCGTTTCGATGGGTGCACAGGAATTCGATGCCGGAGTGGTGCTGATGGATATGAGCGCCGCACAGGAATTGCTGGCAATGCAAAACCGCATCAGCATCATTGCCACCGCCATCGATGATCTGAAACGACTCGAAGAGATCAAGCAAAATCTGCAGAGCAATATACAACAGGCAGGCTTTGAACACACTGCCGTCCTCACCTGGGCCGAAGTGATGCCGGACCTCTATCAGGCAATGCAGTTCGACCATATCGGTGATTATTTTTTTATGGGCATTCTCATCCTCGTTGTTGCATTCGGCATACTGAACACAGTGTTGATGTCCGTGACGGAGCGGTTCCGAGAATTCGGCGTTTCTCTGGCGGTCGGTATGTCCCCATATAGATTGATGATGATTGTGATGATAGAATCTCTTGTGATGGTGTGTCTTGGCATCCTTGTCGGATCGGGATTAGGATATGCTGTGAATTGGTATGTAAAACTCAATCCCATTATGTTAACAGGTGATTTCGAAAAAATATATGCTCAATACGGCTTCCTGCCGCAAATGACTGCATCAACAGACGCATGGATCGCCGTTGAAGTGATCTCTATTATTCTTATCGTTGCCGTTTGTTCGATCATTTATCCGCTCTTTCGCGTCGTGAAACTTGAACCGCTGAAAGGAATACGACATACATGACCTACTTCCGTTTAGCATGGCGCAACATCTGGCGGAACCGCCGCCGTTCGTTGATCATCATTACATCCGTCGTCGTCGGACTGACCGCGGTCGTCTTTCTTGAAGGCGTGATGCGTGGATTTATGCAGCAGGCGCTCGATAATCAACTCGGTGCGCACACCGCTCACCTGCAAATCCATCGCGCAGGATACATGGCAAATCCGGACATTGGCAATTTTATTGCACAGGCCGACCGCATTGATGAGGTGATTGCACAGGAACAACGAATCGTCCACTCCTCCCGCCGCATCCTAACACAAGGATTGCTCAGCAGTGCACGAAACTCATCCGGGATGATGCTGGTCGGAATCGAACCAAACCGGGAAAAAAATGTTACGACCATTATGTCCTCGATCATTTCCGGCCGCGCGCTCGGGACTGATCCGCGCGAAATCCTCATCAGCGAACGCATTGCCAAAACACTGGATGTAAAAATCGGCGAGAAACTCGTTGCAATGTCTTCGACGCGCAACGGACGTGTTGGTTCAGAGTTATATCGCATCGTTGGATTTTATCGCACAGCGATCTCAGAATTCGATCGGTATCACGCTTATGTAAATTACAACAGTGCACAATCGCTGATCGGTGTCGGCAGCGATGCCGCAGAATTCGCAATGATCACCAGTTCCACTGAAGCGCTAAACCAGATCCGTGATTCACTCCGCACCGTACTCGGTCCGGAGTATGAAGTGCTTTCCTATTTCGATACCGTACCCTTTCTTGCCATGCAGCTCGAAATGACCCAACGCATGATGATCGTGTACTATCTGATCGTCGGTATCGCAATGATCTTTGGCATCATCAATACAATGATGATGTCGGTCTATGAACGCATACGGGAGTTCGGGGTACTCAAAGCCGTGGGTATGAGGGACCAGCTACTGCTCCAAATGGTTCTGACAGAAGCAGCATTAATAGGAACGATCGGAACAATCATCGGCATTATATTCGGGTCCGCACTAACACTGTATACAGGCAGCGTTGGGTTGGATTTTTCCTGGTTTGCAGAAGGTTTGGCCTCATGGGGTTCAGGTGCAGTCATTTGGCCGATGCTGGATCCTCTCGGTTCCTTAGAACGAGGAATCTTAATCATCATCTTGTGCGTTATTGCGGCTATTCACCCGGCATTGAA
>JALNZH010000173.1 GCA_023229405.1 Bacteroidota bacterium | reverse complement strand
GCGCAGGCTAAGATAGTTACGTCATCCTTCTGCCGAAGGCATCCCTATCGGGAGACGCATCCTTTCCCGCAGGGATTCCTTCGGAACAAACAGCAAAGGATTTGCTCAGGATGACCGCTGTTTCTGCACCGCGTCGAACCATTTTTACCTTTTTGCGTAACATCAGAGCATTATCAAATTACTCAGTTGTTGACGCTGATAGAATAAATGAAACATCTGAACAATAGGTTGTCCTTTTGTTATTCTGAGCACATTCGCTTCGCTCAATATACACTTCGAGAAGAATCATGTTCTTTCATTTGAGTGGAAAAACGAGATTCTCCGCCTGACCGCTGGCGGCAGGCACGTCACTTCCTACCTGCACCAACGGTGTCCCTTTGGGACCGGCGGGCATGCGCTCCTCGGAATGACATTGCTATGAGATTTTTCAGGTGTCTCAAAAAATAAATCCAATATTTAAGATCCAGCATCAGATATCCGAAATCCAGCATTCTAAAATATTTCCCTTTGGCCAGTCTTTACTTACATATTCCTTTCTGTGAACACAAATGCATCTACTGCGACTTCTATTCTATTGAGAATATGAGTTCCATGGATCGGTTCCTTTTGGCTTTAGAGAAAGAGATTGCGCTTCGTGCTTCCGAGTTTTCCGCCGGTACGACAATCGAATCGATTTTCTTCGGCGGCGGAACGCCGTCGCTTCTTTCAGCGCAGCAGTTTGACAGACTCTTTGCTAGTATTAACAAATATTATCAGATCGATGCAGATGCCGAGATCACCTGTGAATCCAATCCCGGGACGGTGGAATTGTCCAAACTGCATGATTTCCGTTCGGCGGGATTCAACCGTGTTAGTTTCGGCATTCAATCGTTTCATGATGACGATCTGAAATTTCTTACCCGCATCCACTCCGCAGTAGAAGCGGAAAAAGCGGTGGCGAGCGCGTATGAGGCAGGATTCACCAATGTTAGCTGCGATTTGATCTTTGCACTGCCGAATCAAACTCCGGAACGGTGGAAAGAAAATCTCCGCCGTGCGATTGCGCTGAACCCGAAACATATCTCGGCGTATGCGCTGATTGTGGAGGAACAAACGCCGCTCGCAAGTATGGTAAAGAATAAACTGATTGCGCCTCTGCCGGATGAAGAGGATGCGGCATTGTACGAAATTACTATCGAAACGATGAACGCCCATGGTTTCGAACAGTATGAAGTTTCTAATTTTGCCAAACCGGGATACCGGTCGCGGCACAATTACAATTATTGGAACCATACGGATTATATCGGACTTGGTCCCTCGGCGCATTCGTTTTGCAAAAATTCGCCTGCCAGCGGTAAACGCTGGTGGAATGTGCGGAGCATTCAACGTTATTGTGATGCTTTGGAAAAGGAAGAATATCCCGTCGCCGGCAGCGAATCGATCGACAAAGAAAAATTCTTTACGGAGGAAATTTTTTTAGGACTGCGCAGCACCGGAATCGACTTAAAAAAACTATATCCATTATACGGTGAAGATATTTTTTCGCTAAAGCGGGAAGATTTGGCACGAATGGAACAGGATGGACTTCTCCACCGTCAAAACAACATCATTTCGCTCACTTCGAAAGGATATGCGGTGTGCGATGAAGTTGCCGGACGGTTGATCTTCTGATGGAACAGAGTGCGGCACTATGATTTTCTTTTGAAAAGAGGCACTTTCAAAGTATATTTATCCACTATTGTTGTTTGATTTCCCACTTGAGAGGATGTAATGGAGCACACGAAACTGAATAAATACGTTGCGGGATTCGTTTTTCTCGGAACGCTGATCACGTATATTCTTACACTTTCAGACACCGTTGTATTTTGGGACGTTGGCGAGTTTATTTCTGCTACGTATTTGCTGCAGGTGCCGCATCCCCCTGGTTCGCCCTTCTTTTTGTTGGTCGGGAAAGTGATCGGAATGGTGCCGTTCTATAGCGATCCAGCGGTGCGAATTCATTTTATTTCGGCGTTGTCCAGCGCATTAACGGCGATGTTTCTGTATTTGTCGCTCGTGAAGTTAATTATTCTGTGGAGACCCCGCACGGATGATCCATGGAACAAAATTTCCCTGTATACATCGGCTGCAGTAGGAGCATTTTCACTTTCTTTCAGTGCGACATTCTGGTTTAATGCGGTGGAAGCAGAAGTGTACGGCATCAGCATGCTTTTCGTCAGTCTTGTTACCTGGTTGTCGCTTCGCTGGAACGAACGTGCCGATACACCGTCGCACCAAAAATATATTTTCTTGATCGCGTATCTTATCGGGTTGTCTCTCGGTGTCCATTTGCTGGCGCTGTTGGTGATCTTTCCGTTCCTCATAATTGTCTTCTTTAAACGCTACGAATTTTCTATCCGCAATTACATTATTTTCGGTCTGGTGGCAATCGGTATCTTCGCGGTTGTGTATCCAGGCATTGTAAAGATGCTGCCGAATTTGCTGGACGGCGAATATTCCATCGGCGGAGGTGCGGAATCGAAAAGTGTTTTCTGGACGATGATTCCGTTTGCAGCAATCGCTGCGGCAATTTACGGCGTTTGGTACTCCGTGCGGAAACGAAATGAGATGGTGAATCTTGCGTCGCTGTCGTTTCTACTGATTATCCTCGGATATTCGACATATACAATGGTGATTATTCGTGCGAATGCAAATACGCCGATGAACGAAAATGATCCGAGCACGCTGAAAAAATTGGTCTCCTATCTTAACCGCGAACAGTACGGTGATTCACCGATTATGAAACGCCGCTGGAGTCAGGAACCGCAGCATCAGGGAATTTATACTAGTTACAAGAGCGACGGGGATTACTTCTTGCGTTATCAGATGAATGAAATGTTTATGCGGTATTTCCTTTGGCAGTATGCCGGACGCGAAGGAGATTACCAGGGCGCAGGTGTGAAATGGAGACAGCTTTGGGGCATTCCACTGATCATCGGACTGTTTGGATTTTATTACCATTGGAAGAAGGATCGTGTGATGTGGTGGGTCTTCTTTAATTTCTTCTTGCTGATGGGCTTTGTTATGGCCGTGTATTTTAACATGCAAAACCCGCAGCCTCGAGAACGCGATTATTTCTACGTTGGAGCCTTTTTTGTCTTTTCGGTTTGGATCGGCATTGGCACGCTCGGCTTGATTGATTCGATCCGTAAATGGGTGAAGAGCGAACAGATGCAGAAATATCTCTCCGTAGCCGCACTGGCAATTGCAGTCATGTTCGTGCCGGTGAATATGCTCTACACCAATTACGAACCGTCGAATCGTTCGGGTGATTATGTTGCATGGGACTATTCATACAATCTTCTGCAGTCGTGTGAGCCGGACGCAATTCTCTTCACCAATGGTGATAACGATACATTTCCGCTTTGGTACTTGCAGGATGTAGAAGGTGTCCGTCGGGATATTCGTATTGTGAATCTCAGCTTAGTGAATACATCGTGGTATATTAAACAGTTGAAGCATCAGGAACCGCATGGCGCAAAAAAAATTGCGATCAGTATTACGGATCAAGAGATCGAACAGATCGGACCGATGCAGTGGGAGCCACGTGAAATGACCATTCCTGTTCCCGCGGACGTAATGCGTGAATTCGCACAGTTTTCCGACCGACCGGTGCAGCCACAGATAAAAGGGGACACCGCAGTAACAGCAGGAGAAATTCGTTTCGTCCTACCAAATACGATGCAGTTTCCTCAACCGGGTGGTCAGGTGATTAAAGCGATTCGTGCGCAGGATATTATGGCGTACGATATCATCCGTTCAAACAACTGGGTTCGTCCCATTTATATGGCGGTGACATCCACGCCGGATTCAAAAATCGGTCTGGATCGGTACTTCCGTATGGATGGACTGGCGATGAAATTGATACCGTATCCCGCGCCAAGCGATGAAGGTGTAATCGATCCGAAAATTCTCTCTGCCAATTTGATGAACGAACCGGTGGATCCGAACTTGAATTTTCAACGTGGGTACCGTTACCGCGGTCTGCGCGATTCGACAGTTCATTATGACGAAAATGTCGTACGACTGGCGGCGAACTACCGCAACGCGTTTATGCGTCTCTCCCTCTTTTATCTCAATACAGTGCGTGACAATGCAAAAGCAATTGAAACACTCGATTCGATGATGGTAAAACTTCCAACAAATGTACTGCCGCTGGATTATCGGGTGGAGTTCGACATCACAAACTTTTATCAATTTGCCGGTGCAAAGGATCGGTATCTGGAAATGTCAAAAAACCTGGAGAACCGTCTGCTGGAGATGGCGTCCAAACCAATCAATGAACCATTCCAGAATCAGTATCATCCGTATTATATGCTTCTCACGCTGTATCAGACGCGTGAAGAGTTCGATAAAGCAATGGAAATACTGGAGAGAATTACAAAGGATTATGGAACGATCCCGGGATTACCGGAATGGGTGAATACGCAAAAAACGCAGCTGCAAACGCAGAAGGCGATGAAAGGGAACAACGGAAAAGATTCTCTTGTGAAAAAATAATTAGTTTGAAAACGCTTAATAACATGGAGCATGGGGAAAAGGATGGAGCGGACGCTTCATCCTTTTTATTTTGAACAGGTTTCGATAATTTGAACAATCAATCGACAGAGTAAAAAGTATGAAAGAATCACGGCTAGAACATTGGGATACATTTTGGGAAGAAAAGAAAGAGGTGAAGGAGGTCTACTCCAATTCGGATCGTGTTGTGCGGAATTTGGTGAAAGTGACCGACGTAAAGGGAAAGAAAATTTTGGAAATTGGCGCAGGAACCGGTCGTGACAGCTTCCCGCTGGTAGAACGAGGCGCGATCGTCTATCAACTGGACTATTCAATGAATTCTTTGAAGATCATGAAACGGATCGCAAGCGAAGAAAAGATGGATGTCCACATCGTCGGCGGTGATACGTTTCAGCTGCCGTTCAAAGATGGATCGTTCGATATAATTTTCCATCAAGGCCTTCTTGAACATTTTCGTTACGAAAAAGCGGAAGCATTATTGAGGGAGAATATTCGCGTGTTGAAAACCGGCGGACTTCTTTGCGTCGATGTACCGCAACGGTATCATGTCTATACGCTGATTAAAACGTTCCTGATTGCCATTGATAAATGGTTTGCGGGATGGGAGCGGTCGTTTTCTGTTCCTGAATTAAAGCATGAGATGGAGAAACTGGGATTACAAACCGTTCATACGTACGGGGAATGGATGTACCCGAGTCTATTCTATCGTATGATCCGTGAAGCGCTCCGTGCGGTAAAGATCAAACTTCCGCTGAATCCGAAGGTTCCGGTGCTGTACACTATCCGCAAATCGATCCGCGATGCCGTAAAAGACACTACACTGACGACATACACCGCGTTGTCGATGGGTGTTATCGGAAAGAAACAGTAACAAATCAATGTAGAATGGAGAAAGAATCATTGATCTGTAGCCATTCTCAACTCTCCGTTCTTCATTCTCCATTGCTCCTATGAATATACTCATCTTTAATTGGCAGGACCTTTCTCATCCTCTCGCCGGCGGTGCTGAGGTACATCTGCACGAAACATATTCCCGCATTGCTGCAATGGGACACCAGGTGACATTGTTTTGTTCGTCGTATGATGGAGCGAGACCAACGGAAGAAATGAACGGTATCACGGTCATCCGCGAAGGGGGACGATTTCTCTTCAATTTTGTCGTGCTGCAGAAATATTTCTCCACATTTAGACATGGGAAATTCGATCTGATTGTTGACGATGTGAACAAAATCCCGTTTTATACCCCTGCGTATGTGAACGAACCGGTGTTGGGTGAACTGCACCATCTTTTGGGAACAAGCGTCTTCAAAGAAACAATTTTTCCTCTCGCGTCGTATGTGTATCTCGCTGAACGTGCATCACTTCCCATGTACCGGAAAATACATTTTATGATTCATTCCCCCAGCACGATGAGCGAAGTGAAAGCGAACGGGTTTTCTCCTGAGCGGATTCATTACGTGCCGTACGGTATGAATCACGAGTTGTTTCGGCAAACGGGAATCGGTACATCCTCAACACCGCTGATCGGTGCGCTTGGCAGGTTGAAAAAATATAAATCATTCGATCATCTGATTGAAGCTTTTGCCATTGTAAAAAAAGTAATCCCGGATGCAAAACTGGTGATCGTCGGAGAGGGGGATGACCGCCCGCGATTAACATCACTGGCCGGAACAATGGGATTACACGACAGTATCACGTTTACCGGCTTCGTGAGTGAGAACGAAAAGGTGCAATGGCTGAATACAATGCATGTGGCAGTAAATACGTCGGCAAAAGAAGGGTGGGGACTGACGGCGATCGAAGCAAACGCTTGCGGCACCACGACCGTTTCCAGTAATGTACAGGGATTACGCGACGCCGTAATGGATGGAGAGACCGGCTTGTTGTATGAGTACGGAAATCGGGAGCAGTTGGCAGAGAAGATCATTCTGCTGCTGCGTGATACACACCTGCGTGAACGGTTAACCGCCAATGCAGTGACGCGTTCGAAAGAATTCGATTGGCAGAACGGCGCCGAAACGACAATGGAAGTGATCGAGCGGGTGGTGAAAGAACATCACAAGCGCTGACTGGGGATACGCGACGTATGTTTGTGCATCGTAATGCCGAAAGACATGGGACTTATAACTCGTTAAACCGGTCTCGTAATTCCACAATCCGCACAGCAAGCGCATTTCTCAATTCGGTCGCCCGTTTGATGAAAGGAAACACATGTCGTTGTTCTATCAATCCTTTGGCGCTCACAGCGCTGAGTGCGTTCAGTGATTTGTTCGCCGCCGATATTCCGCGTTTATAGTTTGCCAAACGTAATCCCAACATATCCTTATCGTTTTCTTCCTCTTCCGATGCGGAGGCGCCCGCGATTTTTGCTGCTGGTATCAGAAAATTCTGCATTGCAACCGCCATATCGGGATCAATTTTAACTTCATCCGGAAGTGATTCGCACCATCTAATTGAATCAACAGCAAACGTGAATCCCATGATATACAACGGATCTCTGTCAAGCTCTTCAATCCCGGAGCCCGGTCCGTCGTTGAGTCCCGTCTTTTTTTTCCACTCTTCCGATTTTTCTTCTTCGAGCATCTCTTCGATTGCTTCGTTCATCTCTTCAATCCAGGGACGTTCGGTTTCGTCATCTTCCTTCCCGGAATTCCATCCCATTTCTCTGTCGATAATTTCATCGCAATTTGGGTCGTTCATATACTTTTCCAGAAGTGCCGAATATTTAGCGGCAGTTGCGTCACTTTTCTTCAGGAATTCTTCCCATTCAAACTCGTCCATCGGTCTTTCCTCATTCTCCATGATTCCCTCCGTTGTTAGTGAATGAAATTGTATGTTGTTTGAAATCATCCCATTGGAGTATAGTGACCAGGGGCGGAAGACAGATATTCAAGAAATTCACTCTCTAAAACTGGTTTGGGTAGCAAGAAAAGTTTTCTGTTCTTCACTGCGACGGCGAAGGCAGTGGCGGTCGCGGTGAACCAATGGGGAGTGTAGTGTTTTGTACGAAACTTCTCTTTAATGCAAACATATTGATATAAGAATGAAAAGACAATAAAATATTTTTGTATTATATTGTCATCATAAATGGGAATTTAGGCATGTTTTTAAGGTTTCTCATCTGCGGTCTTTTTGTTATATCAATCGGTGCAGCACAGTCGCTTGCCAATCGGTACAGCCATTTGGGAAAAATTTTGCTTTTCTCATCATCCTCTGCTCCATTTCCCCATCCTGATCGAGCTTCTGGTTATGCCTACGGAAAAAAGATCTTCCCATCTGAAAGACATTACCAAGATAGCAGCGTAGCTCTGTTTATTCCCAAGAATTTTTCTCCTGGCAATAGCATCGATCTTGTAATATATTTTCACGGTTGGTATAATACGATCGACAGTGCGTGCGTTCAATTTTCTTTAATCGAACAGTTTTCTGAAAGCAATAAAAATGCTGTTTTTGTTTTT
>JALNZH010000172.1 GCA_023229405.1 Bacteroidota bacterium | reverse complement strand
TTCCAGACAAACAGCAGCGACGATAGTCCTCCAAGCGACGATCCGGCAATACCGGTATATTCCCGTCCGGGTTTTGTACGGTACGTTGAATCGATCAGCGGTTTCACCACGTTGACAACAAATTCCATATACGCTGTTCCTAACGGCGAATCGGAATATTCCGGCAGCCGGTCCGGAGAGTTATAGATTCCGACAATAATCGTTTCTTCAATTTTTTTCATTTTGATCAGACTGTCCGCCACTTCATCCACCCGCCAGTCATATCCCGTAAATGCAGTGGAAGGATCAAAGATATTTTGCCCATCATGCATGTAAAGAACGGGAAAGTGCTTCTTCAGATTTTTTTCATATGTTGGAGGAAGCCAAACAATAATATCACGTCTGTGATTGAGTCCATTTCCCATAAGCTGGCGATGATAGTGCACCGTCCCGCGGATCATAGGTTCAGGCTTGTTCGGGAGGATGTACCGTTTCCAAAATAATGGACGAAGAATCACGCTGGTATCTTTCGTAATATCAATAATAGTATTGCTCGGCGTACTGCCGCTGTCGTACAACGCTTCGGAATCCCACGATCCGGCGGTGATTTTAAATTCTGCAGTCGATCCGCTGTCACAGAGAATGTTAATGCTCCAAAGTGATTCCGACTCTTTACGCAGCGGCACCGCGGCGGGATTCCAATTCCCCATCGACACACTGTTGCCGGTGATGTAGACTGTTAGATCGGAATCTTGTGCTGTTACGGCAGGTTCAACAACGACGGTCACACGTTTTGTTTGTGAGAACATCAGTTGAACCAGCAGTAAAAAGAGGATTCCGGATCGTCTCATCGGTTTTTTCGTTGTGGTAGTAAAATGATAGGAAATTATTTGCCGTTATCCAAAATTTTTTTATTTGTTCACAGGCCAATAAAGGGATGAATTGCACGGTCTTTCCCATCAACAATCTTCCCTTGCAAAAAAATTCACATGGTACGCATGACGTCGCTGGCATGTTTCATCCTTCGACATGGGATTATGGGACGTGTTCGGTATGCACAAGTGGACGAAATCGCAACGGATCAATATCATCTGATGCATGGACAAAATCTTTTACACGTTGGTCTTTCAACGTATCATCGTTTCGTACTAAGGGTGTAGAATAGAGGGGAAAAAAAAATCCGCCTCGCAGGAGACGAGACGGATTGTTGGATATAGGAGAGATATCGCTTGTACTTTATCTCGGAAGGGGAAAAATTAGAAAGTACCTTTCATTTTTGCTATAGAGTTGAGCAACAATGCATTCGCATAAGCTGTATTATGTACTCCCGAGCTCAGATCGTGTTCAACCAAGAAGAAATTCCACAAAGCACCTGCTCTGTTGGATGGTGTGATGATCAAAGGAGATCCTGAACTTGCTTTTGCCTGCATGGTTAATGTATCAAGCCAACCTGCTTTTGCAAGAAGAACTTTCAGCGTATCGAGATTGTTATGTGTTGTTGTCATAGCACCTTTATAATCCAAGGTGGTGATAGACGAATGGCAACCGGAGGTTTTGCAACCATTCAGGTTCTGACCTTCATCAGAGGATAATTTCATCGAGTGGCCGCCGTCATAGTCTCCGCGAGCATTCGGCATATGGCAGATTGTGCATCCATCCGATTTAACTCCAGGAGCATCTGTATGGTATGAGTTGGCAACAGTGTTGGTTTGATTTGTCCATTCATATCCGCCTTTACCCATCAGCATCTGTGTCTGCACACCATAGTGTGAATACCAGCGGCCTGATGTGATTTTGATCGTATCATTTGCAACGGTGGATTTGCTGGGATCAAGTTTGTTTGACTGTGAACGTGGTTTGTGGCATTGTGCACACAAATTTCCTTTGCCGTAATTGAACGTATAATCAGCAACACCAGCAAGGTTTGACAGAATTGTTGCAGGAGCTGTCGTCCGTAATGCGAAATCACCGTTGATATGCGGTGAGTGGCAAGCAAAACATCCTACGGGTGTAGAATTGTACGCTGTTGTAATAGTTTTGCCTGTCTGGCTCTGAACAAATCCTTCGGTAGTATGACACACTGCACACGTTGTACTGTTTTCAAACGACGTTCCACCAATGGCGTGTTTTGAAGCTGCCCATTGGTACGAAACTGCCGATTTATGATACAGGGTATCTGTATCGGGAGTATGACATGTTGCGCATTTCAGGTCTGTTTTGAATCCATCGAAATACACAAATCCGGCATCTTTACCTTTAATACTGATCGGAACACCCCACGTTCCCGCAGCAGAATCAGCGGCAACTTTTTGCGACATCCATGCTGCAGCGGCAGTTGGATCGGTGTGCCATCCGTTGGCAGTTCCAATACCTGTTGGTGTTGAAGGTTGGCTTGAGAGAGAATTGTCATTATACGTAATAAATACTCTCAATCCATTTGCTCCATTTGTTCCGTTTGTTCCGTTGGTGCCATTTGTACCATTGGATCCATCAAGAGTCATAACAACCCAAGCTGTTCCGTTGTAGATGTATACCTTTTTATCGGTGGTATTATGATATACCCAGTTCAGGACCGGACTCGCAGGTGCTGTTGCTAAATCACCTTTAAAATCTACCGATAATCCGTTTGCTCCGTTGGTACCATTAATTCCATTAGTACCATCCTTTCCATCTTTTCCAGCAGGTCCTGCAGGCCCTTCACAGGCGATCAGACCGAATAATAAGATTGCGGTTAGAACAGTTAAAAAATTTTTCACTGTTATAACTCCTTTCTATGATGATGTAGTTGTGCTTTTAGTGAATAATGGCTTACCAAAATCTACAGATAAGTCAATCTTGTTGTTTCCGCTGTGTCTTGTGCAAATAATGTGCCGAACAAAACCATTGAAAATGTTGAAATTCCCTACATAAACCGAAACCTATTCTTACAATTGCAATACGTAAGTGCAATATTTTTGCAGAGTTGAGAGCAAAGAAGACAACCCTATCCTGTTATTTATCAATGGCTTAGCGGATTTTCTAGTCGTTTATCCGAGAGCAAAAAAAGGGGGACATGTTAGCAACATGCCCCCCTAAAGTTGATTGTGACGCTTGTATTAAGCAGTCAATATCTATGTTCGGTTCCATTGTTTAATCAACGATACCATTCACATGCAATGATGGATTAATTATATTTAGTGCTGCATCTACCACCTTAACATGACAAGTGGAACAATCCGATGAAATTGTTCCAAACCTATTATGTCCGGATTTTGGAAATGCTTTCTCCTTTAAAGTAGATTTTGTCGCATCTCCGTGACAAGTACCGCACGCAGCAGCACTCGACAATGTATTATTCCACGTCATTGTCAGATTATTTCCGCCGGTGAAATTCCCGTGGCAATACGTATTGGCGCAGGAGATCGTTGAGGCATTATACCCTGCATCCGCTTTAAAGAATTTTGAACCGCCGTTGAACACCACTTCGGCATTCACCGATGCATCAATATGCCCGACCGCAGAAAGAGTAGCCGGGACCACATGGCATTCATTACAGGAAAATCCCTTACTGATGGATTCACCGTTCAAATGCGTTTGATGTGCGCCAACACCGCGGAATGTGGCCAGTGTATTTCCGGATAAATCTTTTGGCGGCGCCGCATTCGTTGCTCCGCCATGACAGGTTGAACAATTTTCCGGACCAGACTGCTGGTTATGGCACGTTACACAGGATTTAACCGCAACACCATTACCGTTATATTGAGGGCCGTGACACGATTGACATTGAACCAAATTATAATTGGAGCTCTTAATAAAATTTGCGTGAAAATTCGGTGATGCTTGATCGCCGAACGTTTTATCATGCATCACTGTGTGGCATTGATAACATGACTTTTTCGTAACACCCTTCCCGTCAAACGAAGTTCCATGGCATTGTTGACATGAGGTTACTTCATAATTGTTGGATTGTAAATATTTTGTGTGGAAGTTTGGTGAAGTTGCATCGCCAAACGATTTGTCGTGCACGCTGGCATGACATGTTTTGCACGATTTAAGCGCAACGCCTTTCCCATCGAATGAAGTTCCGTGACATTGTTTACACGATTCCACTTCGTAATTGGCTCCCTGAATAAATTTCGCATGGAAGTTAGGAGATGCCGAATTTCCAAACGATTTGTCATGCACACTTGAATGACATGTCTGACAGTTCTTTTTCGCCACTCCTTTTCCGTCGAATTTTGTGCCGTGACACGTTTGACAGCTTGCAACATTATACCCATTCGACTGTATAAACCGAGCGTGATAATTCAATGATGTAGAATCTCCAAACGTCGCATCATGAACGCTGGTGTGGCATGTGAGGCACGATTTTACCGCAACACCTTTTCCATCCAATTTATCCCCGTGGCATTGTTTACACGACTGAATATCATACTCTTTTGATTGAATGAATTTCGTATGAAAATTCGCCGACGTTGAATCACCGAACGACTTGTCGTGAACACTGGAATGACACTGAATGCATGATTTTGCAATATCACCTTTACCTCTGAAATCCACACCGTGGCATTTTTGACAGACCTGCACATTATACTGAGTCCCTTGCAGATATTTCGCGTGAAAATTCTGCGATGTAACATCGCCAAAATCCTTGCCGTGCACAACGGTATGACAATCATAACATGATGCTTTCGTTGTGCCCCCAGTGAGGTTCTTCCCATGGCACTGCTGACATTTCGTAATATCGTTATTGATTGTAAGAAGATACTTTGCATGAAAGTTCGACGATGTGGTATCGGCAAATCCTTTTTCGTGTATCGTAAGTGTCGAGACAGTCGGTAATTTCTCCTCCTTTCGTTCACTGCACGATGGCAACAAGAATGCCAGTATGATAAGTATGCTACACTGATATACAAATGTCTTCATAATAATCCGTCTTGGTATTATTTTTTACTATGACAATATCCGCAAAAATTCTCACCCGATCTTCCGTTCGGTTTTGCATTCCGGTCAGTGTGGCAGATGAAACAATTCGCTGCTGCATCGGTATGCCATTCCCCTTCCACATCTTTCATATATCCGATTGGATGTGTTCGGAAATTCGTACCTTTCACACCATCGCCATCTACATGACATGTAACACAGGTTGGGTCTCCACCTTCCACATCATGACACGCGGCGCAGCGCTGAATATCTCGTTTTGCCATTTTTGCATGTTCTCCGCCGCCAGTGCCGATTCCGAATATCGTAAATCCTGCTTGTTCGTGGCTGGTCGGCCGTGCGCCGCCCAGAGCCACACTGCCGCTCATATGACAGTCACTGCAGAAGGTTTGTTGCCGATGGCATGTCTGGCAGTCCGCCGAACGCCCTTTGGCATCGATTCCATGAGTGAATTTATAATTCAAATCGTGTACATTTTGTGCCGACATCGTCGCAGGCCGATCGGTGCCGAATTTTCGCGGCGACATCATTCCTGATTTTTCAATCGGCGATAATTTCGTCAGGTTCGTTCCGTCATGACACTCCATACAGGAAGATTCGGTATGACAACTTTGACACTTGGCATCAAACGTCCGACCGTTCATCACCCGTCCATGCTCCCGTTTAAAATTTGCTGCTGAGTGTGAAGCGGGGCGGAGCGAAACCAGGTTAGTATGGCATGCCTCACATTCATTCGGAGCTTTCACATTATTATGACATGTAGTACAGGTCGCCATTGATGGAGCGTTCTGTTCTTCAGCATACTCCGTTTGATCCATACCAGTGTGACATGTTAGGCACTCCACCTTCTGATCAATCACATGCTTTTGATGATCGAAATGGATTTCCCGCACCGGATTCGGAAGTGCGACGGGATTATTTTCGTCCGTATGACAGAATCCACACGTTTCATTCACTTCCTGTTCGTGGCACGATTGGCATTCTGTATGTGTCGGAAGCATCTTGTCCTCAGCGCTCGTCGTCAATTTTTCCGGCGTATGACATGATGCACATTCGATTCCCGCTTGAGCATGTTTGCTGTGTGAGAATTTCAAAACCTGTTTCTTGTCGAGCTGGCCTCGTTCATCCGCTACCGCAGAACTGCGGTTCACGACAATAAGTGCAATCAGCACTATCACCATCGACGCTATCAAGAGATTTTTTTTCATCATAACCAATTCATTTGTTCACTAAACCAATAGTTCACTTTGAGGAAGATGCGGAGATCGGTGTTATACTGAGGATTGCTCATCCACTGCACCTGCAGATCGGTTGACAGCTTCTGGACTGGTCGATACACTACTCCCGCAGTTCCGTTTATCACATCCCGTGCGGCATCGTTTTCCGTCAGTTTATACGTTGCATATCCGAATGCGAGCATCGGCGTGAAGGTCCGTTCCAACATTGGATAGACTGCCTGTACAGAAATTCCGTTCAATTCTCCGGCATAGCCGAAATTTTGAGTATAGTTTGCAGAGAAGATATCGTACGTGCCGCCAATGACCAGCCGTTGACTGGTTTCGTCGACATAGGAAACGTTTGCAAACCGTGCATACACAAACGCCGATGTAATCGGACGGTATTCTACTCCTCCTTCAATCTCTTTTGTGCTATTAATGTTAAACACCGAAAAGATGGAGTTATAGGCCACTCGGGGCTGCCGATAGATATATTCCGCAGTGACATTCAATTCCTTCAGAAGGCTATACCGTGCAAAGGTTTGCACTTTCGAAATCTCATCCGAATGGAAATCAAAATCTGTCTTTGCCTGAAATGTTAATGTTCGTTCAATCTGATACTCCACATCCACAGATGCTAATTCCTCTTCGTTCGGACGACTATTGATGACGACTGCATACGGAAAATATAGTGAATCCATACGCAACGCGGTATACGGTTTACGCTGCCATCGTTTGTTCATATAACTGATTCCAACAAGCGCTTCTTCCGATGGAACATAAGTAACCTGACCGCCAAACAGTCCGTTCGCACCTATATAACTTTTCCGGATTGCCCGTGACTGGATAACATTTGCACCGCCATATCCGGTAACGGATAATGTCCTGTCCATAAAACGTGCCGTACCGGAAAGACCGTCGATCAATCCGCTTCCCACTCCGGCAAAAACAAACTGGCGGCCAGCAGTAATATCTGCGATGCCGCCAATATTTTTCACTTTCATCAGGAAGGAGTTGACCCGTAATTCCGGATCGGTCTCGATCGTGGTCCCGAAATCGTTCGACACCATCGCGTTCATATTGAAGGAATAATTCTCTGAGGCAGCGTTGACATACACATTCTCATAAGCTCTCAACATCATCACCGCCGCAAGTGCCGAGTCCCTGCCTTCATATCCATACACTGAAGTTGTCAAACGTCCGGTCATCAGCTGCGCTTGAACGCAGACGGAAAACACGACAAGACCGAAACAGAGTAAGCGTACCATCGATTATCCTTTCGGCATCGGATGTTTAATTTCATCAAACATTTTTTTGAAATCAAAGTCTTTCACAGGATGCATCTTTGAGGTGTGGCAGGTTACGCACATTTTTTCTCCACCGTTTTGGACTAACCCCGCAGCAATTGCTTTTTCTTTATTCTCCGGTTTGTTGTGGATCGGTTTATATGCAGACGCCGCACCATGACATGCTTCGCACTGTACGCCCAATTCTGCTTTAAACGATTTGTCCGCCGCTTTGCCGTAACCGGTGGTGTGGCATTCTAAACATTCCTTTGCTTCGCTCGGTGCGCCGGCAATGCTTTTCGCAGTTGCATATTCTTTTGCTTTATCACTTTTCAACACTTCAAATGCTTCAGCATGTTTCGATTTTTTCCACACTTCAACCTGCTTCCCCTGTTTTGGAAGATTATGACATGCACAGGTGTTTACGCCGACAAATTTATTTTGCGCCATTAACGGAAGCATGAATACAGCAATCAATATTAGTAACGAGAATCGTTTCATATCTGGTCTCCTTTTGTAAGTGTGTGGTAAAGATAAGAAAAACTATGAATAAATCGACAAATGATGTGCCGAAAAATTAAGCACAATATAATTGAATTTCACTCATTTTCCG
>JALNZH010000214.1 GCA_023229405.1 Bacteroidota bacterium | reverse complement strand
CTGAACCGTTGTCGTCATCACATTCCAGGGAAAAGAGTGCGCCGATCTCATCCGCGCGGCGTTTCATGTTGGGAATGCCGTTTCCATGAAAGACCGACATAGACCGCTGTTTCTTCTTTTTGCCGTCATTGCACAGCTGTACGATCAGTTTTCCATCTCTCAGTTCTATGCGCACGTCAATATTCTTCGCCGTTGCATGATTCAGAGCGTTTGAGAGTGCTTCTTCAAAAATGCGCATCAAATGGAGCCCTTGAATTGATGACAACATAAGACTGTGTGGATAATCGCGTGTTAATTGAAATGCGATCTTTTTCCTGAATTGCAGCTGTTTGGTGATCATTTCGTTCACCGTATCGGCAAGTTCATCAACGCTCATTTCAACCGTTTTCATCGCCAGGATCGTTTCCCGCAATTGCGACATGCCGGCACGCGCTTCATTCGTCAGCAACTGCAGCGTTCGTTTCGTTTTTGGTTTCGACGTTTCAAGATACCGTTCGGCAAGGTTTAACCCGGAAATAATCCCGGCAATATTTGAACCGGTGCTGTCATGCAGGTCGCGGGAGATCCGCTCCCGTTCCGCATTCACCTTTTGCTGCAGTGCTATCTCATGCAACTGCTGCTTCAGCTTTCTCTGTGACACGAAGCGCACGCCGGAATAGAACAATCCCACGGCTGAGAGTGAACTGAAGAGCATAAACCACCATGTCCGCCAGAACGGCGGATGTACAACAATGCGGATGTGCATTTCATCTTTTCCCCATTCCCCTTTTTGCGTGGATGTCTTCACTTCAAAGAAATATTCACCCGGAGGAAGATGCGTGTAGTGCGCTGTCCGTTGATGCTCCGCGGGATAGACCCAATAATCATAGAAACCTTGCAAACGGTACGCATAGAATGTCTTTTCCGGGAATCGAAAATTCAGTGAAGTAAAATCAATGGAAAGCGCTTGCTGCTCATACGTAATGTGGACCTCTTGCGGAGTAGTGATGGTTCCCATTGTTATGGACGGATCTCCAGGAGATATCGATTCATAATTGATCCGAAGATCTGATACAACGAGTAAACTTTGCTGCGCAACTGCTGTAATCAGTTCCGGCTGAAACTTCACCGCACCGCCGATACCGCCAAAGAACATTGTGCCGGTTGAATTTTTATAGAACGAGTTTTGTGAAAACTCGATAAATTCCAAACCATCTTCCTTCCCGAAGGAGAGAAACTTTTTTGTTTCCGGATCAAAACACGCGAGGCCGAAATCGGTGCTCATCCACATTCTTCCATACGAATCTTCCAGGATTCCGTAGACAACGTCATTGATCAATCCATCCGAAGAGTTGAAACGGGTAAATTTCTTTGTTCCTTTATCGAATACGTTGACACCTCCGCCAAGCGTTGCAACCCAAATATTTCCTTTGACATCCACTGTTGTTGAGGCAACGATGTTATAACTGAGACTCGTGGAATCACCCTCCACAGTGCTATAGAACGCATATGTTCCAGTCCGCTGATCGATCAAAAATAATCCCGATGATGAAGAGATCCAAAGAGAAAAATCCCGATCTTCACTGACATGAAGGAAATACGTCACTTCTTTCTTCTGGATGGTATCCATCAACATGATGCGCGAAAATTTCTTCGTTACAGGATCAAAAGAGCAGATTCCACTCGATGTCGTTAGGTAGAACAATCCATTAGCACTCTCAAAAACAGAACTTACGCTATTATTCACAAGACTTGAACTATCATTCGGAGATTGAAGGAAATGTTTTATCATATTTCCCCGAGGAGAATAGTGATATAGTCCTCCAGGTCTCGATCCCATCCAAATGCTGCCCCGGGAATCTTCCATCAATTCGCTGATCATGATATTTTTAAACTCATTATTCTTCCATGCTACCGGATGCCGGAACAGTGTATCCTCTTTACGGAATTGATACACACCGCGCTGAGTTCCGAACCAATACACCCCCGTTTTATCCTGAAGAATCGACCATACCACTCCGTCAATTCCTAAATTTTTTTTATCGATTGTTTGAAATTGTTCCTTCGATGGATCATATTTTCGGACGCCGTTGCGCAGCATGCCAATCCAGATTAATCCGAACCGGTCGAAGATCAATGCCCTACTATTCAACATCGTTGTCCCTTCGGTTGAAGATGAACGATCATTTACCTGTTCCAGTTGTCCATCACTGCCTAACACATAAATGCCCTTCTCTGTTCCTATCCAGAGGCGATGTTGTGCATCTAGTGACAGAGCATTGACCGTTACATTCTTCAGAAATAATTTCGGTCTTTTTATTTTGTCCGTCTGTGTTGTTCCTTTATCAATCATCCACAAACCCGTTACAGAGCCTACGAAGATCATCTGTTGGCTGGCAAGAATAGTATTGATGACGGATGGCGAAATAAAGTTCATGCCAAACTTTTGGTTTGCCGTGGTTATGCCTTCAATGGTCCACCGGTGTGCGATCATCCACGATCCCTGAGGATTGAATGCTATGCACATGACTGAATCGTCATTATCATATTGGTGAACCGTATAACGATCATCGGAGGAGAGGGTATATATTTTTCCTCCTGCGACTGCAAGCGTCCTTCCGTCGGGAGCACAGGTAAGACTATAGACCGTTTGATGCGATGCATTCTCTGCAAAATCCATCAGATAAAATCGTTGAAACGTCTGCGTCCGTTTGTCGAACCTGTTCAATCCATGTCGGGTTCCGACCCAGATATTTCCTGTTGAATCTTCGGAGAGGGTAATGATGAAATTATCGGAAAGGGTTGTCGAATCGTTGTTATCGTGAACAAAATATTTGAATTGTCTGCCGTCGTATCTATTCAAACCATTTTGAGTGCCGACCCAAAGGAATCCTTCTTTATCCCGCAGTAATGCATACACAGAATTTGCCGACAGTGTGTTGCTGGAAGGAATTGATTCTAGGGTAAATTGTTGAGCGGAGAGATTGATCTGAATTATTGAAAAATACATCCCTGCTGCAATGCAGGATATGAAGGGGCAAGATATGCGAAAATTCTTGTTCATAGAATGGCGGTAAAGTAGAGAAGTGCGTACCAACAATCAATTGAATTGTGATGCATAACGTTCGGGTCAAATACGTGCTCATTTTCAACTGTTTTCTGCTTATATTTCATCGTTCCTTCATATTATACCACTAACTCTCAGGCAACTCTATGAATCCGCAATCATTTATTTCTGATGTCCGCACGAAAGCTAAACAACTAAAAAAAACCATCGTCCTGCCGGACGCGATCGATCCTCGCGCAATGAAAGCAGCGCGCATACTTAGTGATGAAGGGATCGCAACACCAATCCTTATTGGCAGTACTGCAGTGATCACCACAAAAGCAAAAGAAGAAAATGTCGATCTCTCTGGATTGAAGATCGTCGATCCGGAACAGTCCGAGTTATTGAAATCTTTCTCCGATATATTTTTCGAATTACGGAAGGCAAAAGGCATCACCGTTGATGAAGCAACAGCCACCATGAAAAAACCGCTCTTCTTCGGCGCAATGATGGTCCGCGAAGGATTTGCGGACGGCAGTGTCGCCGGATCGATCTCTACCACCGGTGATGTGATGCGCGCAGGTATTCAAGTAATTGGCATGAAAGAGGGGATCTCCGTTGTCTCCAGCTTCTTCGTGATGGTCTTCCCGACGCAATTATTTTCATTTGCTGATTGCGCTGTTGTTCCCGATCCCACTGCAGAACAACTCGCCGATATTGCGTTAACAACCGCCGAAAATCATGCAAAACTGACCGGCGAAGAAGCGCGTGTGGCAATGCTTTCCTTCTCTACCAAAGGAAGCGCGAACCATCCGCACGTAGAAAAGGTAGTGAAAGCAACAGCGCTGGCAAAAGAAAAGAATCCGAATCTGAAACTGGACGGCGAGATGCAGCTGGATGCAGCAATTGTCCCAAAAGTCGGCGCTTCAAAAGCTCCCGGTTCTTCTGTGGCAGGAACCGCCAACGTCCTTGTGTTTCCTGACCTTGATGCTGGAAATATTGGTTACAAACTTGGCCAGCGTCTCGGCGGAGCAGAAGCCATTGGACCGATTGTGCAAGGATTAAAAAAACCGGCATTCGATCTTTCACGAGGATGTTCGGTAGATGATATCGTGAATACTTCAGCAATCAATGTCGTTATCGGAGCGGTTTAAGAACAAGACATTATGAACAAAACAGCACAATATTGGATTTCAACACTTGGCCTCCTCCCTCATCCTGAGGGAGGATATTATAAAGAAATTTATCGTGCCGAGGGAATCATTTCCCAACCCAACCTGCCCATACGCTATACTGGCGGACGCGCGTATTGCACTTCCATTTATTATCTCCTTGAATCAAAAGACTTTTCATCTCTGCATCGCCTGGCTTCGGATGAGCAGTGGTTTCATATCGACGGAGCAGCGTTGGCAATACACTGTATTGCGCCTGACGGAACCTACAGTATCCACCGCATTGGAAAAGATTTTGAAAAAGGAGAAATACCGTATGCTGTTGTTCCGCACGGTTGCTGGTTTGGAGGGACGATCGATGAGCCGGATTCATTTTCTTTAGTCGGTTGTGTGGTAGCGCCGGGATTTCATTTTGACGATTTTGAACTGGCTGACTGCTGTACATTATCGGAAACATTTCCCCGACTTAAATATCTTATTGACCGTTTGACACGAAAATGAGTTTACGCAAACGATTTTCGTATAAGTACCAAGATCGAATTTCAACTCCTTTGCCTAAATGAGGCAAAGTTTCTATCTTCCCTACGCATAATGATCGGAGACAGAACTGGTTTTATCAATTTCCCCATTCGCAATTGGATAATCACATTCTCCATACGGAATACCTCAGAAAAGGTACCGCCGGCTACGGCATAATCAGCCGGTTCTATTCCCGCTATGCCGATATTTTTTCCCAAACAAATGTTACCGATATCAACGATGTGGTACACGATGTCTTTTTGTCGTTGTCAAAAACCGATATTTCAGATGTCCGAAACAGCGAACATTACATTATGCGAGCTATAAAACTTCAATGCTGGTCATTATTGGATAAAGCGATCAAACAAAAAGGCATCATTGTGAAGACTGAAACCATCGGCAATGATCATACCTTTGAACATGCTGACACATACAGCAGGCAAGTAACAGATCAAAAAAATCAATTTGCCGAACTTGAGGGGGATGAATTGCTTGTAGAGATCAATCTCTTCAAAGGTCAATTGAATCCGGATGAAATTCGTTTGTTAAATTTCCTTATCGACGAAGAGGAAAGGCCCGAAATTGCACGGTTGATGAAATTGAAACTTAATACGCTGGATACAAAAATCAGAAGAATACGGTTGAAACTTGCTGACTATCTCAAAAACCGAGGGTATTTATATAAAGGAATGGAAAAATTCACCTAAGATTCACTCAGGAATTTGATTTCGGTTGTTGTTCCATAATGCATAGACAGGCGTTTGCCAATGGATTTTCGATAAAAGCATTCTGGGATGAATTGTTTTATTTTTAGAAACATCTGATACATAGGTTCTCCTTTGTCATTCTGGCATGACAAGAATATGAGATTGTTCAGATGTCACTTTTATTTTTCTCTGCAATTTAGACAGCTTGACAAGAAAGTTTTTTCCTGGTTTGCGGACTATGTATACAGCATCTATGTTTATTCTTATAGAGATTGAAAATGACAACCAATGAAATTCTGTTTCTTAAAGGTTATTCTCAATTTCTTGATGACTCGGGGGAGCATTTCACGTACGCAGCACTATCTACGTACCGTAATTTCGCCGGGGAATTAAGTGAAAAAGAGAAACACTATTTTTCCGCTCACCTCACTTCGTGCCAGAAGTGTTCGGCACGATTGCTGGAGATTGAGGATATTGAAGGACCTGTTGTTGAGAATTATCAGAAGTCCATTCTGAAAATTTCGCCCCAGATTTTCCGATATGCAATGGCCGCAATATTGATTATTGCTTTAGGAATTACCGTTATTTTGATAAATCAAAATGTTCAACAAGATACAATTGCTGTTGAAGATGTACACTCAAGGCAGTTCGCAGTAGTAACATCGGATTCGAGTAAATTCATCCCCAACCAAGTTCTTGAGAACTTTATCGAAAGAACAGTCCGATCCACATCAACTGTAACGCTGCTTGCTCCTGATATCGGTGACACACTGACCATACCGTTTATATTTAAATGGAAAGGGAATAACGAAGAAAATACTTTCGTGTTGCTCATTGTAGACAATAACAATATGGAAGTGTGGAAGCAAGAAACGGTCTCTTCTGAAGTAACGCTATCGCAACAGCTTACACCCGGTCTTTATTACCTGAAGTTAGGACTGAATCAAAAACTTATGCAGGTGGGAAAATTTGTTGTGATTCGTTGATGCTCGTTATTTTCCTGTCAATATGAAGGGACTCCATTCAACAGGATGAGCATATTTCCCTTTTTTGATCATTGCCAGTTTTGCATTTCGTAACGCGGTTGAGTACTGCTGGTTGTTAAGAATATTCCGATAGAACTGCACCATTAACTCGGTGGTAGATTTATCAGCAACCTGCCAAAGAGAAACTAAAAGATTTTTGGCACCGGCGTACATGAATCCTCGCGTTAATCCCAGCAATCCTTCTCCCTTCACAATTGTACCGAGGCCTGTT
>JALNZH010000171.1 GCA_023229405.1 Bacteroidota bacterium | reverse complement strand
CAAGCTTATTTCATCCGTTGCTTCCATTGTCGGGAAGGAAAATGTATTTTCCTCCGCTGAAGAGAAGCTTACCTACGCATATGATGGAACGCCGCTGATTTCCAAACTTCCCGACGCAATTGTTCGTCCTGCCACAAAAGAACAAATCGCTGAAATCCTGCTTTTGGCAAACAAAGAAAAATTTCACATCGTCCCGCGCGGAGCCGGTACGGGATTAAGCGGCGGTTCCATTCCAGTGGATGACTGCATCGTGATTGATATGTCCCGGTGGAACCGCATACTTGAGATCGACACGGAAAATCTTACAGCCTGGGTTGAACCTGGAGTGATCACCTCACAGCTGCACCAGGAAGTGGAAAAACTTGGACTGTTTTATCCGCCGGATCCTGGCAGTATGAATATCTGCACCATCGGCGGCAATGTGGCTGAAAATTCCGGCGGTTTACGTGGATTAAAATACGGCGTGACAAAAAATTATGTCATGGGAATGGAAGTGGTACTGCCGAATGGTGGAATTATTCAATGCGGCGGGAAAACCGTCAAAGATGTTGCCGGATATAATTTGAAAGACTTTTTTATCGGATCGGAGGGAACGCTTGGAATATTTACGAAAATACTGTTGAAACTGATTCCGAAACCGGCAACCAGTAAAACGATGGTGGCATATTTTTCAACGCAAGCAGATGCGGGAAGGACTGTATCTGCAATCATCGCGCAAAAAATCATTCCATGTACGGTTGAATTCCTCGACCGCACAACAATCCGGTGCGTTGAAGCGTTTGCAAACATCGGTTTGCCGACGGATATTGAATGCCTGTTATTGTTGGAAGTCGACGGACATCCTGTTATAGTAGAAGAAGAAGCTGAAAAGGTCGTTGAATGCTGTAAAAATAATCACGCTACTTCAGTGACGATAGCTCAGTCCGCAGAAGAAGCGATGAAGCTAAAAACCGCGCGGCGTTCAGCGTTTTCAGCGCTTGCGCGGACAAAACCGACGACCATTTTAGAAGATATTACTGTCCCGCGCAGCGAGATCGCAACAATGCTGCAGCGGATTGGTGAAATATCAAAAAAACATAATGTTTTGATCGGAACATTCGGACATGCAGGAGATGGAAACCTTCATCCTACATGCTTAACGGACGAGCGTGACCATGATGAAATTGCACGGGCAGAAAAAGCGTATGAAGAGATTTTTATTGAGGCGGTCCGTCTGGGAGGAACAATTACCGGCGAACATGGCACCGGATTGGCGAAAAAGAAATTTCTCCATCTTGTTTCGGGATATACTGCAATCGAAACTATGAGAACAATAAAAAAAGCGATGGATCCGAATAATGTCCTGAATCCCGGAAAAATATTTGATGTTGCATAGCAACAATACATTATACCATGATCTGTCAATATTGGTAACGTTCGAATGACCGCGATGAAATCATATTTCACCGGTATTGACCTGCCCAGCAACGATATCCTTACCAATTGTATGCACTGCGGTCTCTGTTTACCCGTCTGTCCGACATTCGCCCTTACTGGCAAAGAAACTTCATCGCCCCGAGGAAGAATTCGCCTGATTAAGGCTGTTGCAGAAGGAACATTGGATGTCACGGACGGTTTTATCAACGAAATGAATTTTTGTTTGGATTGCCAGGCATGTGAAACCGCTTGTCCTGCCGGAGTGCGGTATGGTTCGCTTGTTGAAGCTGCGCGAAATCAGATTCGAATGCAAGGGCGTGAATCAACTGCGGCAATTACGTTAAAATGGATTTTTCTTCGGAACATTGTCTCAAAAAAATATCTTTTGAAACTCACTGCGAGAATTTTAGGTGTGTATCAAAGCAGCGGGCTGGAAGCGTTGTTGAAGCGTTCGGTCGTGATTAAAAAACTTGCTCCAAAATTAGCAAAACTTCAGGAACTTTCTCCCCGTATTGACGGTAGATTTTTTGACGATATTTATCCTGAAATAATTCATCCTTCGGGTCAGCCAAAATACCGTGTCGGTTTTCTTTCGGGTTGTATTATGAACGTTGCCTTTGCCAGTGTCCATGAAGATACCGTGAAAGTGTTGTTGCACCATGATTGCGAAGTGATCATTCCGAAACAACAGGTTTGCTGCGGTTCACTGCAAGCGCACAATGGAGATTTTGAAATTGCACGGCAATTGGCGAAAAAAAATATCGATGTCTTCCTGTCATTCGAACTTGATGCCATCGTCATGAATTCCGCCGGCTGTGGTGCATTAATGAAAGAATACGGACAGTATCTTCGTGATGACCCTACCTATGCTGAAAAAGCCGAACGGCTTGCCGCAAAAGTGAAAGACATTTCTGAATTTTTGTATGATATTGGATTGAAAAAACCTGTCAAAGAATTTCGGCACACGGTATCGTATCACGATGCGTGTCATTTAGTACATTCGCAAAAGGTTTCCATACAGCCGAGATCGTTGTTACAATCGATTCCCGGGATAGACTATGTAGAATTGAACGAGGCGTCATGGTGCTGTGGCAGTGCTGGCATCTATAATGTGATACGGCATGAAGATTCAATGAATATTCTTGACAGGAAAATGTCTCATGTAAAAAAGACCGGTGCGGAATATTTGGTGGCAAACAATCCTGGCTGCCTCACACAAATTGAGTATGGATGCGCTAAAGAGAACGTGTCGATGAACATTGTTCATCTAGCAACGTTGTTACGAGTTGTGTATGAATTATAACATCAGTGTACCGTACTGTTAGGCCTTCAATCGAAGGTTGACGATGGTCTTATTCACAGATTCATTGATTGAAATTTTGTATATTCGATTGTGATGAGAAAAACAGTCTCCATAGCGGTACTGCTTGTAATTCTCTTTGATGCGGGCGGCATGATCTTTGGATTGCAGATTCGTCAATGGATCCATAAAGCCGCGATTGCTGCCATTATGAATTCGGAAAATTTGTCGACCGAAATTCTCACAATCCGCCTATCGAAATCCCAATTCGATCAAATTAAAATCCACGAGCGTGAATTCAAATTACATGGACAGATGTATGATATTGTTTGGCGAGAATCGGATGGTGGGGATTTGATTCTGTATTGTTACCGGGATATTGCTGAAGAAAAAATGATTGCAAAATTTCTCGGTTTTTTGGCAAACAAAACCAAAGAAAATACTTCTGCTGCAACAGTGCAAGAGGGAAGTGCCGTTTTTGGGTTTGTGCTTTCCCTTCCTGAAAACGGATATATTTTACCTGCGCTATCCGGGAAAGAAAATACGGTCTTCTCTCTTTTGCAAAGCACCATTCACCTGCGTAAACGTATCGACCTTCCTCCGCCGCGGCTTTCCTCTCTTTAGAATTTCGTAGACCGATATAGTCGCGACCATTTTTTTTATGAGTATGTTGCTTCGGGTGTTCAGAAGCGAATGAATGTCTATGTCTCCGTTCATATCCCTCCAACCGTTCGAAGCATAAGTATGCATTATTGAGTCTTGAAAGGTACCATATGAAACATGTGATCTTGATGATCGCAATTTTCAGTAGTTGCGGTGTTTTTTCTTCCTTGAATGCACAGGAGAATACCCAACCGGCAGAATTTGACAGCGTTAAATCTTATGAGATCGATGAGATGGTGGTGACGGGTACACGGACATTAAAAAGAATTATTGATATTCCATATTCCGTTGAACGGATCAGTAACTATGAATTCCGATACGAACGCAAGAACTCGATCACCGATGTGCTTGGCGGAACACCAGGACTGTTTTTTCAAAATCGGTATGGAAATCATGATGTTCGAATTTCGATCCGCGGATTTGGATCACGTTCAAACTCCGGAATTCGGGGGGTGAGAATACTCCTTGACGATATCCCCGAATCGGAACCTGATGGACAAACACGAATAGAAGCAATCGATTTTCATTCAATTGGACGAATTGAAATCGTTAAAGGAAACGCATCGTCTCTCTATACTAACGCGCCGGGAGGAGTTATCAATTTTATTAATGATATCGATTTTACCGAAAGTCATATCATTCAATTTAATGAGGTAGCATCGTTCGGAACACGGAATAATGGAATGAAGCTTGCCCTGAAAGGAGATGGATATAAATTTCTTTCAACATATACGTACCACACGGCCGAGGGGTATCGACCGCACAGTAATGATAATTGGAATATTGTCAACTCGGTGTATGAAACACATCCTAATGATGTATCAAAACTGACATTATTACTCTATTATGTCGACGGACTGATAAAATTACCGGGATCGTTGATGCAACATCAATATGAAAAAGATCCGTTCATGGGAAATCCACGCGATATTGGCCGTGACGCAAAACGTGTGACGAAAAAAGGACGCATAGGAATCCGATATAATACCACATTTGGTAAAACCAACAACAATGAACTTGAACTGACAGGATATGGGACGATCAAATATTTTGAACGAACTGCGGCAACATACCGATTCATGAATCGGAACGGCATCGGCGGAACTGGACGCTGGATTCATAAAACATCATTCTTTGATTTGCCGGTGGAATTTTCAATAGGAGCAGATGTGTTCCATCAGTATGGACCGATCGAAGAATACCAGAATTACGGTGGAAAAAAAGGTGAACCGATTGATGTATTAACTGATGAGTCCATTGATAATGTTGGAGCATATTTCCTTGCGACAGTGTCCGTCTTACCCGACAAAGTGGATTTGATGATTACCGGAAGACAAGATAAAGTGATATTCGATCAGGTTGATAGGAATTTGGAAGTGCGGAATGCCAAACGCGTGTTCGAAGAATTTACTCCGAAAATTGCACTGAACTACAAAATAACACCGGTCATCGGTCTTTTCACGTCGTTTGGATACGCATTCGATTCTCCTGCAGGAAATGAAATGGAAAATTATCCATTGAGTACCAATTTCCCTAAATTACTCAATCCTGATCTTCATCCTCAATATTCCCAGAATATGGAAATCGGGACAAAAGGAACGTTGATGCTGGATGCTGAGTATTTCACACAATCTCGCTTTGAAGTGGTTTTGTTCAACACCAAAATCCAGGATGAAATCGTTCCGTTTTCGATCGGCAGCGATGTGTTTTACAGGAATGCTGCTAAAACAAACAGAACAGGTTTAGAACTTGGGTTTTCAACGACGATCATCACCGGACTTAATTATAAATTTGCCTACACCTTTTCTAATTTTTCATACACTACGTATGCAGCCAGAACGTATAATGCTGCCGGAGATTCAATTACTGATAAGATCTTTTCAGGGAAAATTGTCCCGAGTGTACCAGAACATAATGTTTCAACAAATCTTACGTACCAACAACAGATTATTGAGAATGTGACAGGATTTGTAAAAACAAATTTTAATTTCGTGAGCGGGATGTTTGTGAATGACGAAAATTCTTCCCGTTCCGGAGATTACAGAACGATTGGTGCTACGATCGGTACGGATATCGTCATAGGAAGGATGAATTTCCTTGTTTCGGGTGGGATAAATAATATCTTGAATATATCCCACATCGCCTTTATTAATATCAATTCCGACAGGAAGGAATATTTTGAAGCTGGCGAACCGCGAAATTATTATGTCTCTCTTAATATAGGATATACGCTGTAATATGCGCTCCTTTCTCAAACCAGTCTTCATTGTTATTGCAGTTGTTGCCGATTGTGTCGTTGCACAATCGTCGGCTCTTCCGTTGTACACTGCTCCGCAGAATTTCAGGATTTATCCCAGCGGCGTTACACAAACAGAAGTATTTGTGACACGACATCCGACGAGTGCGGATATTCTCTTCAGCAGCGCAAATACCATAAATCTTTCGTCAGGTTTCATCAGCGAGGGAGTCTATGTTTCAACTGACGGGGGTATTTCCTGGAAAGGGAATGACACGTGCACGGGAGCACCGTTATTATTTCATAAGGGAGATCCCGGAATCACCATAGATAAATCAGGAAAATTTATTTTAACCAGACTCGGTTTTCAGGACGGATTATTCTCCCATGTCTCAACTGATTTGGGAAAAACATGGTCGTCTCAACGAACCATAGGCATAGAACGCCAGGATCGTGCATCTGTGACCTCAGACGTAAATCCAGCGAGTCTGTACTATGGCAGAACATATACTGCATATGTAGAATTACTGCCGCCGTTTCCATTAAAAGTGTCATTTACAAACGATGGGGGTACAACATGGACTTCGCCTCTTTCAATCAACTCTCCTACTCAACGCTGTCAGGGAGCCGAACTTGCACTTGGGCCGGAAAGTTCTGTCTATGCTGTATGGTCTGGTGTTATTTCTCAATCTCCATTTACTGAAGATTTTATCGGATTTGCCCGATCATTCGATGGCGGAGCGACGTGGAATGTTGTTGAAAATATTATCGACATTAATGGCATCCAAGGAGTTTTAGCTCAGAAAGCGTCAATTCGTGTAAATGGACTTCCAAGAATCGATGTCGATCGAACCACCGGAGTCCGTCGCGGTTGGATATACATTGTCACTGCACAAAAAAATCTTGCACCTTCCGGAACAGATCCAGACATCATCTTCTACCGTTCCACGGACGGCGGAACATCATGGGGTTCAGGAAAACGCATCAACAACGATGTGAAGAATAACGGCAAGATACAGTATTTTCCTGCAATCCATGTTGATGATGACGGAGGGATCAATGTATTATATTATGACGACAGAAATACTTCAAGCGATTCTGCTGGAGTGTATCTTTCACGGTCAACCGATGGAGGAGGTACATGGCAGGATTTTCCGGTGAGCGATCATCACTTCCGTCCGAAATCTATCGGAGGATTAGGGCAGGGATATCAAGGGGACAATATCGCGGTGACTGGTGTCAGCGGGTCGCTTGTTCCGCTCTGGATGGATAATTCCAGCGGGTTGTATCAACTGTGGTCGGCGCGAATTCCGTTATCATCATTACTGTCCGTGAATCGCACAATGCACATCCCTCAAGAATTTTGGTGTGAGCAAAATTACCCGAACCCGTTTAATCCAACGACGACCATTGTATTTTCATTGCCGACACGGTGTTCTGTTACCGTATCTGTGTTTGATGTGATGGGGAGGGAAATGGCAACATTATTTAATGGAGAAAAGACAGAAGGTGAACACAGGATTGAATTTTCTCTCCCAGACAGAATGGCAAGCGGAGTTTATTTCTTACAATTGAGCGCCGGAAAATATCATTTTACGGGGAAAATGGTATTTCAAAAATAATTCTGTCCGATTATTTTTGAAGGATCAAAGCACCAGTATTGACGAAGTGATCACCTACAAGGCGGTACATATAGACTCCGCTGGGAAAATTTTCTGCATTCCATGTTACCGTATGTTCACCGCTTTCCATAAAGTTGTTCTGAATGTTCGTGATCTGTCTGCCGAGAATATCATAAATGGTAATGCTGATATGCGAACGTTCAGCCAAGCGGTAAAAAAAACTTGTGCTGCCATTAAAAGGATTTGGGTAATTTTGCACCAGCGTATATGTCTGTTCTCTCATATTCTGATAGTTCACCGCAAGCACGTTTGAATTAAACTTGAACAGTGTTCCATTATGCCCTACCATATATCCGGTTCGATTATTCGGAAACGAAATATCATACACCGGAACTTGTTGCGGCAGCCCAATATTTTCCCATGTTGTTCCTTCATTTGTAGTTCGTAAACAAATTCCCGCTGTACCCATTGGCACCCAACACTCATTGGGAGTACGGAATGCAAAAGTTGTTGGCTCACCCCAAATTGTTGTATTTTCAAATGTCCAGGATTCTCCACCATCCAGCGAACGTAAAAATCCAGCGCCGGAAGATTCAAGATCTCCCATTGCACACAAGATATGAAGCGAATCGAAAAACACAACGTCAAAGAGAGGATCACCGCTGATTTTTGACGAGATCCAGGATTCACCTCCGTCGGTTGTTTTCCAAACAATGCCGAACACATCCAATTGTCCGGCGACAGCCATACCAAAATCTTTTGAATAAAATCTGATTTTATAAATCGGCCACCGATCCTTATTCTCGAAAGTACCTTCG
>JALNZH010000170.1 GCA_023229405.1 Bacteroidota bacterium | reverse complement strand
CGCGCGTAATTCTCACTTCCACTCCGCAACGATTGTTTCACCGGCGATGGTCTTTTGATTCAGCACCACTTTTACCTCGGCAGACTTCGGCACATAGATGTCCACACGTGACCCGAATTTGATCATTCCGAATCGTTTTCCGACTTCAACATTGTCTCCAACTTTCACATCGGCAACAATCCTTCGCGCTATAAAACCGGCGATCTGTTTAAAAAATACTTTCCCATTTTTGTTTTCCATTCCGATATGTGTCTGTTCGTTCTTCATTGAGGCTTTGTCCTCGAACGCAGCGAAATATTCCCCTTTCACATAATCGTAATATCCCACCAATCCGGTGATCGGATTGCGGTTCACATGCACGTTTACCGGAGACATAAAAATACAGATCATTTTCGCTTCTCCTTTGATGTATCGATCTTCTATCACGTCTTCGATTTTTATTACGGTACCATCCGCCGGTGAAATAACCAATTGATCTCCTGCCGGAGTGATCCGTTCCGGGTCACGGAAAAAATTCAACGTAAAGATAAACAGAAGAATCGCCGCAGAAATCAGGACCGTCTTAACGATTACATGACCGATGAGGAAGTAAGAACCAAAGACAAGAAGTATGCAAAAAAGGACGACTGCAAAAAACACATCATAACCATACTCAGTAATCAAGATAATGAACTCCGAAATTTCAAAAATTGGGCCACCTGACCAGGCATTGTACAAAATTTAGACGTAAAATTACCGAAAAATTGAGGCAAAGTCAATCTTGCATATTTTCGATAGTTTTGCTATTTTATTCAAGAGGCGTTTGAAAAATCTCATATCAATGTCATTCTGAGGAGCGATGAGGAATCTTGTTTTTCCATTCAAATGGAATAACAAGATTCTTTGCTTAGACTGACAAAGGACAACCTATTTTTCAGATATTTCTACAACAAAATTAATTTACCATATGAAGAGTATGCACTGGAAATTTATAACACAAAAGAAAAAGGCTACATTCTATTTTTTCAACTGTAAAAATGTCCCGAAAATCCAACGGGACTTTTTTTTTGCCGGAACTAGATAATAACTATTGAGAATATCCCAATTCCAAAAACAATTTGAAAATCAAGTCCCTCCTGCCATCGCTTGGAAGGGAGACAATGTCGGCTTATTGATCGGCAGACCCGCTCATCAAATAACGAATGCGCTTGTAGCATTAGATGCGACGAAAGAAATTGCCGTTGAAGCAGTACGGAAAAAAGCGAATCTTATAATCACGCATCACCCGTTATTGTTTCATCCGGTGAAAACACTGACACCGTTGTCGCGAGTCGGTGAACTTGTTCTTTTTCTTACGGAACATAAGATTAATCTGTATGCAGCCCATACGAATCTGGACAGTGTGAAATGGGGAGTGAATTTTTCGCTCGCAAAACAATTGGGGTTGACAGATATTACCATTCTCTCGCCGATCAAAGAGAGTTTAGCTAAGATTGTCGTGTTCGTTCCGCGCGATCATTCCGATGTGGTTGCAGCAGCAATGCATGCTGCCGGAGCCGGCACTTTTTCAAAATACGACACATGCAGTTTTCGCAGCGAAGGTACGGGCACGTTCCGGGGAATGAACGATGCACAACCGTACCTCGGCACGGTAGGTGAGACAGAAAAAGTTCAAGAAGATCGTTTGGAAATGCTCGTTGAACAATGGAAGATCAGCGGCGTGCTTTCGGCAATGTTGAAAGCACATCCCTATGAAGAAGTCGCCTATGATCTTTATCCATTACTCAACAAAAATACGGAATACGGACTCGGTGCTATCGGTCTGTTGCCGAAACCATTATCCCAAAAGTCATTTCTGACAATGGTGAAAAAGAAACTCGGTACCGATGCGCTTCGGTTTTCCGGCAACTCCTCCACTGTCCGCCGAGTTGCAGTGTGCGGCGGTTCAGGCAGCGATTACATACGTGACGCCATCGCTCAAGAGGCTGATGCCATGGTCACCGCAGACATGAAATACCATACGTTCCAGGATTACGAAGAACACATCCTTCTTGTGGACGCAGGACATTACGAAACTGAAATCGGTGTTCTTAAAAATCTGGCAAGCGCTGTTTCCGGCATTTTTTCGGAGCAGCATCATAACGGAAAAGTTTATATCACACAAAACAGCACTAATCCCGTACATATATTTTAAGTAAGGAGTATCCATTGGAACAAACGCTTCGGTTATTATATCTCTTGCAAAAAGTTGACAGTCATTTGGACGATGTAGAAGAATTAAAAGGGGACCTACCGGAAACTGTTAAGAACTTGAAAACAGAAATTGCCGAACTGGACGAAAAAGCTGCTTCTAAACAGAAGTATATTGATGAATTCGTCGCAACTCGAAACAAGGCGGATAATGATATCAAAGATTTTGAGGAAAAGTTAAAAAAATATAAAGAGCAGCAATATCAGGTCCGGAACAACAAAGAATACGACGCCATCACGAAAGAAATCGAATTTGCGGAAGAATCGGTGAAAACGCTAACCAAACAATTCGAGGATTTTGAGAATCAGATGTCGATCGCCAAAAATGAGCTCGAAGAAATTGGAACGCTGCTTGCAGATCTGAACGAGCAGTTACAAGAAAAGGCGGATGAACTTGCCATAGTTTCTAAAGAAACGGAAGAAGAAGAATTAAAATACAATCACGAACGGGAAAAAATTGTCACTCGTTTGAATAAAGATATACTCGGTCGCTACGCGAAAATACGAACCGGTAGAGGAAAAGCGGTCGCCACAATTAGGAAAAATTCCTGCAGTGGCTGTGGCAACAGAGTTCCTCCCCAACATATTATGGAAATCCGCCGGAACGATAAGATCTATCTTTGTCAGCATTGCGGCCGTATCGTCGTTTCCGACGAACTAGCACAAGCAACGAACAGCGTTCAATGAAGTTGAACGCGTTTACGGACGGCGCATCGCGCGGGAATCCCGGCGACGCCGCCATTGGAATTGTTATCAAAAGCGAAAACGGAGCAACTATCTCTACAAAGAAGCGGTATCTCGGCACAGCAACGAACAATGTTGCCGAGTATACTGCATTAGTGGAATGTATTGAATTGGTGCATTCCTCTGAAACTTTTAACTGTACTGAGCTTGTTGTACATACAGACAGCGAGTTGATGGCCCGTCAATTGAACGGCCAGTATAAAGTGAAAGATGCAGGATTGAAAGTGTTATTCAATCAAGTGAAAGCGGCATTGGCGGGGGCATCATTCACATTTTCCATTCGTCATGTCCCCCGTTCCTTAAATAAGGAAGCGGATGCATTGGCGAACGAAGCAATCGATTCAAAACCATAATTTTTTATGACAGAATTTTTCATCATCACGATCACAATGATGATGCTGACCTTTCGCTCGTTCGAACCGGTCGCCACAGTTTTTAATTCATCATCTATTCATTCTCATCAGCGAGATGTTGTGCACAGCCAACAAGCTGCCGTGGTACGCCAGGCAATCGCTGTAATTCATTCACGAATTATGGAGGAAAGTCCGAACTCTTTCCCGATGCGCCGATAGGCACACCGGGATGGACACAGTGCCGGATAACGTCCGGGGTCTCGATTCGTCGGGATATGGAAAGTGTCACAGAGAATATACTGCCCACCGTTGACGAATACACCCGCCAACGGTGGGTAAAGGTGAAAAGGTGCGGTACGCAATCAAGCGTACTTAATGTAAGAGCGCACCGCGGCATCAGTAATGCTGCCGGTCCGAAAGGATCCCGTGCAAACGGGACATGACAAACCCCACTGAGAGCAAGACCGCGTAAGTTTCGTTTCCCGTCCGCGGGAATAGAGATGTCCGCTCAATTCTTTACCGAGACGAAACGGGTAGGTCGCTAGAATCGCACAGTAATGCGCGATCAAGAGAAATGATTGCCTCTTCCGCGATTACATCAACGAACAGACAAAATTCGGCTTATCGGCAAGCCCCGCACTTTGTTGGCTGTGAACAACACTTGAGAATGGAAGATGCATTCTCTCACAAGATGACAATTATTATTGTTATCGCATTGGAGAATTGCATTGACCTCAAAAAAAGAATTCCGGTGGACGGTCGCTCCCGCTCCGCCAACAGAACTCGTCAAACAACTGTCTGACGAATTAACAATTTCTTCGTCGCTCGTTTCGGTCCTTATTAATAGAGGAATTGATACGTTCGAAAAAGCGAAGAAGTACTTCCGCCCTTCCATCGATCAACTGCACGATCCATTCCTGATGGACGGCATGTATATTGCCGTCGACAGGCTGCTCCGGGCAAAGACGAACAACGAAACGATTCTGGTCTACGGTGATTACGACGTGGACGGCACGAACGGTGCCGGCATGCTCTATCTCTATTTCAAAGAGATCGGTTGTAACGTTACGTATTACATCCCCGATCGGCTGACCGAAGGATACGGCATTTCGCAACCCGGTGTTGAGTTCGCTAAAAAAGAAGGGGTCACTCTGTTGATCGCCATCGATTGTGGAATCACTGCCCTCGCCCAGGTGGAATATGCCGGACAGCTTGGGGTTGATGTCATCATCTGCGACCATCATGAACCTGCGGACGAATTGCCGAATGCCATCGCCATACTCGATGCATTAAAACCGAATTGCCGATATCCGTTCAAGAGTTTGTGTGGAACCGGTGTTGGATATAAATTTATTCAGGCTATTGCCCGGACGCTCGGACACGAAGAGAAGATTGAAAAATATGTTGATTTCGTCGCGTTGGCAACAACTGCGGATATTGTTCCGCTCGTCGACGAAAATAGAGTCTTTGTTCGGCTCGGACTGGAACGGATTAATAACAACACGCGTCCAGGTATTCGCGCTCTATTAGAAAGTGCAGGATTAAAAATCGGAGCGATTACAACTGGACAAATTGTATTTGCAATGGCACCACGCATCAACGCCGTGGGAAGACTCGGCGATGCCAAACGAGCAGTGGAACTGCTGGTCAGCGACGATTATCAGGAATCGATCGCCTTTGCCCGTGTACTGGAGCAGGAAAATCTTAACCGGCGCAAGATCGATGAAGGAGTTTTCATCGAGGCACAAAATCTTGTAGAACAATATTTTAAAGATAACGGCGACGGTGCAATCGTGATGCATCAGGAACAATGGCATCCCGGCGTGGTTGGTATCGTTGCCTCACGAATGGTGGAGAAATATTACCGTCCCGCTGTGATGTTGACAACGCTGGAAGGGGTGGCAAAAGGTTCTGCACGCAGTATCGCCGGAGTCAACATCCACCAAGCCCTTAAAATGGTTGAAGATAAACTACTTCAATTCGGCGGACACAAATACGCCGCCGGACTCAGCGTCGACCTGGACCGCGTGGATGAATTCCGAAAGGCTTTTAATGCCGTCGTCAAAGGAATGTTAACGGAGGAATTGTTGACCCCGGTTATTCATATTGATACGGAGATCAATTTGGCTGAACTAACACCAAAGTACCTAAGGATATTAAAACAATGCGCTCCGTTCGGTCCCCAGAATATGCGTCCCACATTTCTGGCAAAAGGAGTGCAGGTGATCGGTTCACCGAGGATTGTTGGGAAAGATCACCTTCGATTTAAAATTAAAAAGAACGGTGTCACGTTCGATTGTATCGGATTCGGTCTCGGATCACTGATGGATACGGTGAAAGCCCGTGCAGCACAACTTGATCTTGTTTTTTCGATCGACGAAAACGACTTTACGGGTGTTTCTCTGACGCAGTTAAAAATTAAAGACTTGAAATGATCATTATCGGCATTGATCCCGGCACGCTAATCGCCGGTTATGGCGTAATTGAACGCAACGATACGACGCTCTCCCTGATCGATGTCGGTGTGATCAAAAACGGAGCGGATGTTTCCATGCCGCTGCGGCTGAAGAAAATTTATTCGACAGTGTGTTCGGTAATCGATACATTCCATCCGGATGAATTTGCAATTGAAACAGCCTTTTATTCCAAGAATGCACAATCGGCATTAAAAATCGGTCAGGCGCGCGGCGTTTCCATCCTTGCTGGCGTGAATTATGAAATTCCTGTTACGGAATACTCTCCGCGTGAAATAAAAAAAGCGGTGACGGGAAAAGGGGCTGCATCAAAAGAGCAGGTGCAATACATGATGATGGCGATGTTGAAACTGAAATCCATTCCAAAATATTTTGACTCAACAGATGCACTCGCGGTGGCAGTATGTCACGCGTTCAAGATCAGCGCACCGCGATCAGGATTCAAAGACTGGAAGTCATTTATCGCCGCCCATCCAGAACGAATACTAAAGAATAAACGATAATACTATCGACAACGGCGTCTCAATAAGGAATTTTATGATCTCTTATCTCAAAGGCACGTTAACAAAAAAATCCCCCACCGAGATCATTGTTGATGTTGTCGGTATCGGATACTCCGTGAATATCTCGCTTTCTACCTACGAACAGTTGCCAGAACTTAATGGTGAAGTGCTTATTCTCACCCATCACCATGTCCGTGAAGACGCGCAATTATTGTACGGATTTATCACGGAGAACGAACGGGAAATGTTCAAGTTTCTCATTGGCGTTTCCGGCATTGGACCAAAAATGGCGCAAACCATCCTCTCCGGTATTCGGCCGGACGAACTTGCCCGGACAATCACTGTCGGCGCGATATCTTCTCTCACGGCAATTCCCGGTGTGGGAAAAAAAACTGCCGAACGAATGGTGCTGGAATTGAAGGACAAAGTAGTAAAGATGGATGGATCAGATAAGATTATCGACTTGCCGAACACTGGGGCATCGGTCCGTTCGGAAGCGTTAACCGCTCTTATCTCACTCGGTTTTTCACGCGAAAAAGCAGAACATTCACTTCGTGATATCTTGAATGCTATTAATGGAAAAAATATTTCTGTTGAAGAATTAATCAAACGGGCGCTTCAACATACGTCAAAATAGTTCATCTTTTATGCCAGCAAAACGCTCCTCCACTGTTGACGATTATCTACGGCACGCTCCAAAACATATTCGTGCATTAATGCAAGAAATCAGATCGATCATCCTCACGATCTTGCCTGATGCGGAGGAATCGATCAAGTTTACCGTCCCATTCTATTCCCGCAAAGGTCTCCTCTGTTACCTCAGTCCACTAAAAACAAAGGATGGGATATATATCGGTTTCACCAAAGGATACCTCATGTCCGACGAATGCGGAGTATTCACTGGCAGTAACTTGAAACAGATACGGCATATTGAATTTCGAAAATTATCTGATATCAAAAAACGATCGCTTAAAGCATATATCAAAGAAGCAGCAGTCTTGAATGAAGTGAAGAAGGGACCTTTTCCTTTTTTAGGGTAACAACATTCGATAAAAATCTACTTTTATTTTTTATCAATGTTTTTTTCGTGCAAAATTAGTTTTTTTTATTTTAACTCCATTCCTTCCGCCTCACAATACAACACCACAATAAATTGTATCACCGTTAACATGTTTCCCACAATCCCTCTTCGCTGTTTGTTTCATGACAAACTTCAGAATGATGTTGCATTAGCATGTCGTCTCTATATCTATTATAAATAACGGCGGTAATCGGACTTGCAATTATTCATACATCGAATGGACACGTTGCATTTCCCTCTATTTATTCCCCGTCATGAAATACTCAATTTCCGTCACTGGTAATGAATTCATATCGTCATCAACCTCATCACGCGGAGACTGCCTCGCATAAGAAGGCATCCCATAATTGCCCCTAATTTTTTCTCATCGTTTGTAAAATTCTTCTTGACAAAGAAATGGAATTAGTCTATGTTTGTCCAATTGGAATACCTGGTATACCTAGTGAGAATATTATGCCTATTGAACTGAATAATGCTATCCCCCTGTATCGTCAAATCGTTGATGATATTAAAACACAAATTATTTCCAAAAAACTGAAGGTCGGTGAAAAGATCGGTTCCCACTCCGAACTGGCGGCTTACTACGGGGTCAGTCTCATTACAGTGAAAAAAGCGTTGGCAACGATGATCTATGAAGGTATTGCCTTTAGCCGGGTAGGAATGGGAACCTACGTTGCCAAA